>JACCQV010000815.1 GCA_013813945.1 Deltaproteobacteria bacterium
GTTCGGCAGCGTCGGCAGGTCGGAACCCTCGTCGACGCAGGCAGCACCGGAGAGAGCGGCAAGGAGGCAAGCGACGTACTTCATGCGCCTGATCAGTAGCACCGTCTGTACCAGCTCGCGCGCGAACCATCTCCACTGGTTATCGAGGGCGGTGCCCGTCGTTGCACACCTCGTTGACACCCCCGGGGCATGGGTGTCGCGCTGCGGACTGTCATGACACAGCCCTGTCACAGGGTGAGCCCGACGCGGCGGCGCGCCGTCAGACAGTGCTCGGAACCGAGCGTGAAGTCGCGGCACGTTCGCGGTCGGTCGTCGTAGATCGTGCAGTGATAGCGGGTCGTGGTTCCAGCCTCGATCGTCCCGCCGTGGAGCGCGGCGCAGCGATCGCCGGTGCGCTGCAGCTCGAGGTACGTCTCGCGCTTGACGATGAGCTGCGGCTGTTTCTTGACGACCGGGTCGCGCGGCGAGACCTCGACCGAGTGGTACGCGGCACGGCAACACGCACCGCACGTCTGGCAGTCGAGTGCGGCCTCGAACCGTTCGCATGCCGGCCAGGCGTCGTCGATCCGCGTGGTGGCATCGACCTGGCGGCACCGTGTGCGACCGCGACTCTCGTAGCGCCACGCGCAGTCGCCGCACGTCATCTCGGGGGCACCGGCGGTCATGCGAGCGGGGAGGCCGGTCGGATGCGGAGCAGGTGAGGGGGCGATCGCGGTCCACAGCGGCGCAAGCTCGGGCCCACCGGGAGACGCGAACCGGGACGCCTCGGCCGCGATCCGCGCGGTCGCAGCAAGCGCATCTTCGAGTGCCGGTCCCCACGGCGGACGCTCGGCTCGGCGAAGACCTGCGACCGCAGCCTGAACAGATGGATCGGTGCGATCTGCGAGCACGTCCCCCGACAGTCCGTCCCAGAACGCGCGGAAGTCCGTGGTCGGCGCGAACAAGGTGCGGAGGCCGTGGCGGCCGGTCAACACCCACTGCACCCGCAGGCCGGCGTGCTCGCGCCAATCGTGATCAGGACCGGTGTTGTCCATGCCCCAGTCGGGCGCAGTGAACGACTGTTCTCCCTCGACGAGGGAGTGGCACAGCTCGTGGAAGATCATCTGCGCGAGGCTGTCATCGGGGTCGAGCTCGCGATCGACCGCGATCGCGAGCGTTCCGCGCCCATCCGTAGATGCATATGTATCTGGTGTGCGAGTCACTCGCAGGCCGATCCTGCGCGCAGCGTCGAGCCAGACCTGCGCGAGCGGATCGATGTAGCGAAGTGTGACGTCGCGTCCCACGCGAGCGCTCTAGCACGAAAACTTGCTCGCGCGGCCAGCGACAGTGAAGGTGACCATATGAAGGGGGACATCGCGGTCGCTGGTTTCAGGATGACGGCGGAGGAGTGGCAGGCACTCGATCCGGCGTCACGCGCGGAGCTCGTCGCCGTCATCACGCGCCGAGATGAAGCGCTCCAGCTCGCGGCGGGCAGCGGCCCGATTCCGCTCGAGCTCGAACCCGATCCCGAATCGGGCGCGATCCAGAGCCATGGCGAGTCCGCTGCCGCGGTTGCCGCCGAGCTCGACTTCGCCGGCTGCTGACCCGTAGATCCCGATCTTGCTCCCTGGTCCGGAACCGGCCAGTCAGTGCGGATCCTGCGTGGTACCTCAGGAGCGTGCTGACGGATGACGCTCGCTACGATGCCCTGCTGACCCGCGATCCGCGGTTCGACGGAGTGTTCTTCGTGGGCGTGTCGACGACCGGCATCTACTGCAGGCCGATCTGCCCCGCCAGGACGCCGGGCCGATCGCGCTGCACGTTCTACGCAACGCCGGTGCAGGCAGAAGCGGTTGGTCATCGCGCGTGCTTCCGCTGCCGACCCGAGCTCGCTCCGGGCAATGCGGAGACCGACGCGGTCGATGCTCCGCTCGCGGTGGCGGCAGCGGATCCGTTGCACACGCGGTTCCCGACCGCAGCGGAGATCGCCGCGCGCTCGCCCGCGGAGATCGCCGCGATCGGGTTGCCAGCCACCCGAGCCGTCGCGCTGTTCACGCTCGCGTCGGCGGTCTCGACGGGCACGATCCGGCTCGACGGCATGCTCGACCTCGATCAGTTCGTCGCGGATCTCGTCGCGCTGCCGGGCATCGGACCGTGGACCGCGCACTATCTCGCGATGCGGGCGCTGCATGCGCCCGATGCGTTTCCCGCCGCGGATCTCGGCGTGCGCAAGGCCCTCGGCGGTACGCCGAAGACGGCGGAGGCACGCGCGGAAGCCTGGCGACCGTTTCGGTCGTATGCCGTGATGCATCTGTGGAGCAGTCTGGGAGGACCGAATGCTGACGATGATGACGATGCAGTCTCCACTCGGCGCGCTGCGCCTGGTCGCGCGCCTCGGCGAGCTGGTGGGCGTCTACCTGCCGGATCAGATCGCGCCCGCCGCACCGGCGGTCACCCGGCCGGCGCCCGTGCTCGACGCCGCGGCGTCACAGCTCGTGGAGTTCTTCGCCGGTAAGCGGCAAGGGTTCGTGCTCGCGCTCAATCCGAGCGGCACGAACTTTCAGCAGCTCGTGTGGAGCACGCTGACCCGGATCCCGTTCGGGGAGACGTGGACCTACGGTCAGCTCGCGCGGGCGATCGGCCGTCCATCGGCGAGTCGCGCGGTCGGCGCCGCGAACAGCAAGAATCCACTCTCGATCATCGTGCCGTGTCATCGCGTGATCGGCGCGAGCGGCGAGCTCACCGGTTATGCG
>JACCQV010000818.1 GCA_013813945.1 Deltaproteobacteria bacterium
GACGAGTCCCGCGACGTCGTTCACGTTTGCGGCGACCCAGGTCGGATCGACCTCCGCTCCGACCTCGATCACCGTGCGACCTGGCGGCCTGGCCAGCTCCGAGAGCTACGATGACGTCACGGCCGTCAGCGCGCCGTGTCCTGACTTCGTCGTCAACGCGTTCTACCTGCCGGCGCCGGTCTACCGCACAGTGATCTGCGACGACACGTGCGGCGGAGGCGGCATCTGCCAGACGCAGCTTGCCGCGCCCCTTTGCTACACCGACGAGTACGTCACGTATTCGTTCGATGCGGCGTTCCGGCCGACCGTGGCCGGTGACTCGAGCTGCGTCGTCACGATCACGACGAACGGCGCCACCACACGCACCATCACGCTGTTCGGCTCTGGCTCCGTCCCGCCGATCGACATCGACGTGCAACCGACGAGCGTCGCCTTTGGCGATGTACGCCGCGGCACTGCGAGCACCGCGACGACCGTCTCGGTCCGCAACCTCGGCGGTTCCGCACTCACCGTCACCGGCGCGACGATCACGGGCGCGTTCGTGATCACGTCCGGCCCGACGGCTGGCACCACGATCCAACCCGGCGCGACGCAGCCGTACACGGTCACATGCAATCCGACGGCAGTCGGCGGCTCCTCGGGCGCCTTGACGATCACCAGCAATGACCCCGCGACACCGTCGGTGAACGTGCCCGTGTCGTGCAACGGCATCGATTCGAATCTCGATATCACTCCGAGCCCATCGACGATTCCGACCACACGGGTCGGCGAGCCGCAGCTGGCAGCGCTGACGCTGCGCAACTCGGGGGCAGCGGCCATGACGATCAACAGCGTCGTGTTGTCGGGGACCGACATCACGATGGTCACCGCGCCGCCCGCAGGGACGGTGCTCGGCGCTGGCCTCTCCACGCCGCTGCAGGTCCGGTTCGGCGCGACTGCGAGCGGGGATGCTGTCGGCATGGCCGTCGTGACCTATGACGGCGGCCAGGTGCGCAGCGTGCCGATCGCGGCCCGCGCACTCAACACGTCGATGGCGATGACCCCTGATGGCGCGGTGGATCTCGGGCCGGTGTGCATCGGGCAAACCAAGGATCAGGAGTTCTCGATCATCGCGAACGATCAGGGGCCGTTCCAGATCAACGAGGTCATCGCACCCGATGCGCCCTTCGAGGTGAAGGGCGTGCCTGTGCTGCCAATTCCGGTGCAGGGTGCGGGCGCCACGAAGGTGCGCTTCGTCATGACCGCTGCGCCGACGACCGCCGGTCCCTCGACGAGCTCGATGACGATCAAGACCGATATCCCGGCGGCCTTGCCTCGTGAGATTGCGCTGAGCGTGGAAGGACTGCCGGCCGGCCTGACCGGAACCCCGGCCCTGCTCGACTTCGGTTCGACCCCGACCGAGGTGACGACACTCGGCGAGAATGTTCAGGTCACGAATTGTTCGACCGCGCCCGCGGTCCTGATGAATGCGCGGCTCGAGGGTCCGGATGCGAGCGAGTTCGCGATCGTGCTGCCGCCGACGTCATCGACCATCCCCGCATCCGGTACGGCGTCATGGCTCGTCGTGATGGCCGCGCGGGCGACGGGCATCAAGAACGCGACATTCATCGTCGATGGGCCTGATGGTCCGGTGAGCGTCGAGCTGACAGGCGAAGGTCTCGGCGACGTCGGGCCGGATCTCACCGGCGAACGAACGCCGAGCTACTACGCATGCTCTGCCGCCGGCAGCGCGACCTCCGCGTGGCCGCTCGCCGTCGTGCTCGCGCTCGTGTTCCGGCGGCGCCGTCGGCAGGGCGCTACGGCACGAGCTGCAGGGTGAGCTCGGCGAGATCGCCGTCGACGACGGTGACCTGACCCGCCGCGTGACGTGCCGGCTGATCTCCGCGCGGCGGCAACCAGGCGCGAACGGCGTGAACGCCGGGTGGCACCTCGCGTACGAGGACGACACCGCTGGGATCAGTGACCGCCGCGTGGGCCGCGACGATCCACGCCGGATCTCCCTTGTCCATCGTGAGCTCGAACACTGCATCGTCGGCGAGCTTTGCGCTGACCGCGTGGCCCGCGATCGGGAGCTGGATGGTTCGCGCGGGGATCGCGGACTTGATCTCGACGCGGAGGTCCGAGGCACGCGCTCGATGCGAGAGCACAACCTGGGCCGGTCGATCCGCCGCGGAGTCGATCAAGAGTGCGCTGCCGATCGCGATCCGCGGTGACAGCGAACAGTCGACCAGCCGCACCCGCGCCTCGGCGAGCGCGCCAGGGGCGCCGTCGACCAGGACGATGACGTCCGGGATCCCCCACGTCGTGGTCGGAGCGACTGCGGGCGCTCGCGGCGTTCCGCAGGCGGTCTTGCCCGGCGAGCTGCGCGCCGCGGGTGGCACGTTCGTCCACTCGACGCGGACCTGCACGTCACCGAACGGTGGCTTCGGTGCTGGCGGCCCATCGGTCGGCGCGATCGCAGCGTCAGCCGGCGCGGTCACCCGCTTTGCGTCCTCCGGCGTTCGCGGCTTGCTGCTCGAGCACGCGGCGAGCCCGGAGAGCGCGGTGAGCGCAAGCCACGGCGCTCGCCTCACACCCACGAGCGAATTTCCTCGACGACGATATCGGCGTCAGCACACAGATCGTTGATGCCCGCGCCACGGTAGTCGGCGCCGGCCAGCGCGATCCGGTGCGTGCGCGCGGCGGTGACGGCAGCGCGAACGTGATCGCGATGCCCGACTTGATACTGCGCAATCCCTCGATGCCAGTGGATGACGCTCGCGTGCGTCGGCGTACCGCGCGCACCGAGCACGAGGCCGACGTCGCGTGTTGCCTGCTCGATCAGCGTGGCGTCATCGAGCGTAGCTGCGGCGGGATCGCGACTGCCTCCGAAGATGCAGCGCAGCAGCACCTGCCCTGCCGGTGCTCGGTTCGGCCAGACGACTGACTCGAACACGACCCCGAGGACGCGAAGGTCTTCGCCCTGCGCGACGAGGAACCCGAACCCGTCGACTGCTCTCGGTACCGCCGCCTCGGGAAACCCGAGATAGACGATCGCCGCGGGCGCGCGCCGGAACGCGGCCAGCCGGCTAGCGAGTGTCGGCACGGCATCGACGAGTGCGATCGCATCCTGCGCGGGGAGCGCGAGGACCGCAGCGTCCCATGGCTCGCCGTCGACGTTGACGCCGCGCTCTGTGGGTACCAGCGCGCGAACCGGATGATCGGTGTGCACGCGATCGCCGAGACCGCGAGCGAGAGCTTCGATCATCGTGCCGAGGCCACCGTGCGGCGCGAACATGCCAGCGGTCGCGGGCTTGCGCCGTCCGCCTGCGAGCTTGCGGAACACGCGCTTGGCGGCCTGCTTCACGAGGCCCCGTGCGAGACCGCCGGTCGCGTCGAGCTCGGCGAGCCGAGGAAAGCCGGCCTCGAGGCTGATGTCGTGCGCATCCGCCGCAAACACGCCCGTGACAAACGGCGCGACGATCGCGCGTGCTGCCTCGGCACCGAAGCGCCGCGCGGCAAACGCATGCATCGATTCATCGCCCTCGATGCGCGCCGCGCGGAATGGCTCGCGCAGAAGATCGAGCTTGCCACGCCAGGTCAGGAGGTCCGAGCGGACCAGCTCGACCGGCGAGCGCGGCAGTGCGCGCAGCTTGCCGTCGATATAGATCCAGCGTTGCTTCGCAGCGGACGACGCTGTCTCGAGCGGCACGCCAAGCTTCTGGCACAGCGACACTGCGCCTCGCGACTGGCCGCCGAGGAACGAGCTCGCTGCATGCTCGCGGACAAAGCCATCGACCGTGCTGGTTCCGACGACGCCGCCAGTGTGCGGCGACGCTTCGAGCACGTGCGCATCGAGGCCCGCCTCGAAGAGTGCGCGCGCAGCGGTCAACCCGCCGAGTCCTCCGCCGATGACACAGACCCGCATCAGCCGTGCGCCGAGAGCTCCTTGACCGCCGTCACCATCGCACGCACGTGCTCCGGGTTGGTCTCCGGCATCACGCCGTGACCGAGATTGAAGATGTGGCCAACGCGGCCGGCACGCTCGAGGATATCGGCGACACGCGCACGGATCTCGGCGGGGGTCGCGAACAGCGCGCCCGGATCGAGGTTGCCCTGGAGGGCGACGCCGTCGCCGACGCGGCGGCGGACCTCATCGATGCCCACGCGCCAGTCGACCCCGAGAACATCGGCGCCACTCGACGCGTAGTCATCGAGATATGGTGCGCAGCCGTTGACGAAGTAGATGATCGGGATGTTGCGCTGCGCGAACGTCGGCGACGCCCGCAGCAGCTCGATCACGCGCTTGGCATAGCGCAGCGGGTATTCGCGGAAGTCACCGGGGGACACGATGCCGCCCCAGCTGTCGAAGATCTGCACGACATCGGCACCAGCTGCGGCCTGTGCCTCGAGAAACGACGCACACGTTCGCGCGAGCTTGTCGAGCAGCGCGTGCGCCGACGCAGGATCGCCGTAGAGGAGCTTCTTGGTGTTGGGATAGTCCTTCGAGCCGCCGCCCTCGACCGCGTAGGTCAGCATCGTCAGTGGTGCGCCCGCAAACCCGATCAACGGCACACGGCCATCGAGCGCCTTCTTGATCTTTCGGATTGCCTCGAGCGTGTACGGCAACGCGTCCTCGGGATCGGGTACCGCGAGTGCATCGATCGCGGCGCGGGTCCGGATCGGCGTCAGGATCTTCGGACCGGTTTCCGGAAACGCGACGTCGAGCCCCATCGGCGGCAACGTGATCAGGATGTCCGAGAACAGGATGGCGGCATCGAAGCCGAACTCATCGATCGGCTGGAGAGTGACCTCGCATGCGAGGTCAGGTGTCCTGCAAAGATCGAGAAACGATGCACGCGCCCGCACGGCTCGGTACGCCGGCAAGTAGCGGCCGGCCTGACGCATCATCCAGATCGGCGTGCGCTCGACAGGCTCGCGTCGGCAGGCACGGAGGAACAGGTGGTCGGGCGTCGGTCGCGACATCTGGCACATCGTACTCGGCGGCATTTTTTCCGGTATGGTCCGCGGCATGATCCGTGTCGTCGTCGTCGCGGTCGCGCTCCTGGGAGCGTGCAGTGACGACACGGTCGTGGGCCCGTTCGACGACCTGCGCCTCGACCTCGACTTGACCGTAGGGCTCGACAGGCCGGTCCACGTCGCGCGCGACAAGTACGGCATCGCGCATATCACCGCGAAAACGGTCGGGGACGCCGCGTTCGTGCAGGGCTACGTCATGGCCCACGACCGGCTCCCACAGATGGACATCCTTCGCCGGTTCGGTGCTGGCACGCTGTCCGAGCTGTTCGGCGCGCTCGACCCCGAGGTCATCGATACGGATCTCGAGATGCGCATGCACCGCATGAGGCCACTGGCGCGCGAGACCTGGGACCGCCTCCGCACGTCCGATCGCTCGAACAACTGGGCGGTCAGAAGTCCGTACACCGGCATCGACGGGCCCGCGCTCCTGGCGAGCGATCAGCACCTCCAGCTACCGAATCCGTCGATCTTCGATCCGACAGCCGGAGCCCGCACGATCGCGACTTGCTCGATGAGTACTATCTCAAAGAGACTCACTTCGATGCACCGTTCACCGTGGACGAGATCAACTCCGCCGGCGAGACCCGCTGGCTATTTCGCTGAGGACCGGTGGAAGACGTCGCGATCCTGATCACTGCAGATGGTTCCGCAGGCCTCCTGCGCGGCCTGGTCGAACGCTTGTCCTCGGGTGGCATCACCACGACCGTGGTCGACGAGCTGCCCGTCGCGGTCGAGCTGAGTAATCGCGCTGCTGTGCCGCCGTGCATCCTGGTCGACCTCCGCGATACCGCAGGCGGTGAGATCGAGGATGCCCAGCTCGCGGCCCAGGCGATCCGGCGTGTGGTCTCGGCACTCCCGCACACGAGTCCCGTCGCGGTGCTCGCTGGGTCAAACGTCGCGCTCGCCATCGCGTGCATCCGCGCCGGAGCGGGCGATGTCATCGATCTCGAGGTCGAGGGCACGGCAGCGGCGCGCGTGGTCGTACATCGGATCTGGGAGCGACAGCGCGGGCGCACGCTGGAAGCCGAGGCACTCGCGAGCCAGCGGTCCATGATCGAGGAGCTCCTCCGCGACCTGATCCGCACCGAGCGCCGGACGATCGAAGCCGAAGACAAGCTGGCCGCACAGAACCGTCGGTCATCGGGGGAGCACGTGATCTCCGACATGCGCCCACCGGCCGTGCTGCTGGTCGAGCACGATCGCGATGTCGCCGATGAGCTCGCGGACCTGCTCGAAGCCGCGGGGATTGCCACGTTCGCGTACGTCACCGGCGAGGAGGCGCTGCGTGAGGCCGGAACCCTCGCCTCGACCAACGGTCTCGACCTCGCCCTGGTTGCCGCACAGCTCCCGGGGATGGATGGCCTCGAGACCATCCGTCGGCTTCGCGACCGCGTCCCGGGTCTCGCCGCCTTCCTGATCACCTCCGTGATCGAGGCCGAGCTGGCCGCCAATGCAGCGGATCTCGGGGTGGTCGGATTCGTCCAGAAACCCCTCGCTGACCTCCAGGAAGTGGTCGATCGGCTCGCCCAGCTGGCTCACGAGTCACTGACGCGCACCCGCGAACAGGCGTACCTCCAGCGAATCAAAGAGCGTCACGAACGCGTGCTCGCCAGGTACCGTGCATTGCCACGCGAGCAGTGATCAGCCTATGATCTCGCGGATCTTCTGATGGCGACGGGTCCGCTCAGTATCAAGCTCCGCTGCGCCTCATGGCAGCAGCTGGCGACCATTTACAAGCGTGATCTGAGCCGCGGCACCATGTTCCTGAAGGCGGGCACCCCGCCGCCGATCGGGACGCAGGTGAGAATCGATCTCACGCTTCCGAGCGCCTCGGTGATCGTGCTGACCGGCGTCGTCGAGCAACACCTCACGGATCCGCAACGCGGTGACGGAGTCGAGCTCAAGCTCGCTCCGATCCCGGCGAGCTCGGTCTGGATGATCGAGAGCGCGCTCGCATCCGAGGTCAAGCGTCGCGACACGCCCCCGGCCGGAGTCCCGATTGTCATCGCGCCGGCGTCGAGCGGCCCGATCCCGGCGTTCGGTGACAGCGACGAAGTGATCGCGGCCGAACAGGATCTGATCAAGGCGCTGGTCTCCGAGGCCGAGAGCCTGCGCAAGCTGAATCCGTTCCTCGTGCTCGGCGTCGGCTACGAGGCGAGCGATACCGACGTCCGCGCTGCGTTTGGCGAGCTGACCAAGCGCTATCATCCGGATCTGTTCGCTCGCTACGAATCGGCAGAGCTGCGCCAGCTCGCGGCCGAGATCTTCATCCTGATCCGCGATGCGTATCGCAAGCTCGGCGACGATGCCGGCCGGGTCCAGGCCCTGGCGACGCTGGGTCGTCCCGCGCCTCGCCCTGTTCCGGTCCGTGCACCGCCCCCTCCGCCGGTCGCGGTCAAGGCTCCCCCGCTGCCTTCGGTGGCGAGACCCCGACAGCCCGAGACGCCGAGAGCGATCTCGGATGCGACGCCGACGGTGGTGCCCGGTGAAGCACCGCCGGCCCCGACCGCCGCGGTTCCGCGAGCCAGGCAGCCCGAGACACCGAGGGCGATCAGCGACGGAACGCCTACGTTGCGGCCGGGTGAAATTCCTCCGATGCCGACCGCCGCGGTCCCACCCGCGCGCGTCGCGACGGCACCCGTCGTGTCGTCGCAGACACCGAGCAAGGGGGTCGAGCGGATCGTTGCCGACCAGCGTGGCCCCACCGAGCTCGCTCCGCGCAAGACGCCGAGCGGCGGCATCCCTCCGATCTCGGTCCCGGTACGGCCGACGACGATCCCGCCGCCCAAGCAGACGTCGTCCGACGGCGAGAGCAGTCCGATGGACGACCTGATGAATGAAGGCAAGTTCGACGAGGCGATCCACGCGTACAAGATCGCAGCGAAGAAGAACCCGAGCGATCGGTCGGCACGCGCAGGCGTCGAGGTTGCCGAGGGGCTGCGTGCGATGGCCCAGCGCGACCGTCTCGAGGCTGCGCAGCGGTTCGAAGCCGCGCTCGAGATCGATCCCTCCAACGAACGCGCAGCACGCGAGCTTGCGGACATGCGGCGACAGGCGACCAACGAGCGCAAGGGCCTTTTGACCCGCCTCATGGGAAAAAAGGAATAACCCGTGTCGAAGATTATCGGCATCGACCTCGGAACCACGAACTCGTGCGTCGCAGTCCTCGACAACAAGGGCCAGCCCACGACGCTCTCCGGCCTCGACAACGAACGCACGACGCCGTCGTGGGTGAGCTGGTCCACGTCCGGTGAGGTCGCGGTCGGAACGCGCGCGAAGCGCCAGGCGGTCACCAATGCCTCGGCGACGGTCTACGGCGTGAAGCGCCTGATCGGTCGCAAGGTCAACGCCGACGATGTGTCGTGGTTCGCAAAGCTCGCGCCGTTCCGGATCGTCGCCGCGCCGAATGGCGATGCGTGGGTCCGCGTGCATGGCCAGCCGATCAGTCCGCAAGAGGTGGCCTCGCACATTCTGCGTCGCGTCCGCCTGGTCGCCGAGGAAGCACTCGGCGAGCCGGTGACCCGCGCCGTCGTCACCGTGCCCGCGTACTTCGACGACGCGCAGCGCCAGGCGACACGCGATGCCGGCCAGATCGCGGGCCTCGACGTCATTCGCATCCTGAACGAGCCGACCGCGGCGGCGCTCGCGTACGGCGCGCACCGTGTCGGTCAGGGGCGTCGGCTGATCGCAGTGTTCGATCTCGGCGGCGGAACGTTCGACGTCTCGATCATGTCGGTCGACAACGGCATCTTCGAAGTGCTCGCGACCGGCGGTGACAGCGCACTGGGCGGCGAGGACTGGGATCGCCGCCTGCTCGAGCTGATCGTCGACGAGGTGTTCGACCAGTACCGCGTCGATCTCACCGGGATCCCGATGGCGATGTCGCGGCTCCGCGAAGCATGCGAGAACGCGAAGAAAGCGCTCTCCGTCGATACCGAGACCTTGATCCAGCTGCCGTTCCTCGCAAACGATCAACACGGTGCACCGATCAACTTCGAGCGCCCGATGACGCGCGAGCAGATGAACGGGATGACGAAGGACCTGCTCGATCGGCTCGAAGCACCGTGCCTCCGTGCGCTCAAGGACGCCGGCCTGCAGCCTTCGGAGCTCGAGGAGGTCCTGCTCGTCGGTGGGATGACCCGGTCGCTCGCGGTGCAGGCCATCGTCGAGCGGATCTTCGGTCGCAAGCCTTCGAAGGGTGCCAATCCGGATGAGGTCGTCGCGCTCGGTGCGGCCCACTACGCCGGCATCCTCTCGGGGGACGCCAGCGATGCGGCCCTGCTCGACGTCACGCCTCACGACATCGGCATCAAGGTCGGCGACTCCGGGTTTGCCGTCGTGATGCCGCGAAACTCGATGCTCCCGGTGCGAGCGAAGCGCCTGTTCGCGACGACGTCGGAGAACCAGAAGTTCGTCTCGATCGAGCTCTACCAGGGCGACTCGACGGACGTCAGCAAGAACCGCAAGCTGGGTCAGGTCGTACTCGACGACCTTCCTGCAGGTCCGCCGGGGTCCGCCCGTGTCGAGCTGGTGATGACCGTCGACGTCGAGTCGATCCTCAGCGTCACCGCGCGCGAGCTCCGGACCGGGCGTGAGGCGAGCGTGACGATCCGGCCCTCGGGCGGTCTCTCGCAGCGTGAGATCGTCGAGATCATCACGCGGCGTCGCCACGAGAGCTCGCATGCCGGACTGCTTCCGACCGACGGCGGCACAGTTCGCACGACGACCAAAGGCCACGCGATCGCCCGACCCGACGACGACGACGACGACGAGATCAAATGAAGGTCGATCCGGCGGTGCTCAAGGTCGCCGATGCGGTCGGCGCGCTGATCGAATCCTGGGGCTTCAAGCGCAACATGGGCCGCATGTGGGCGGTGCTCTACCTCGAGGATCATCCGCTCACCGCGGCGGATCTCGGCGAGCGCCTCGGGCTGTCGACCGGGTCCGTCTCGATGCTGCTCACCGAGCTCCAGGAGTGGGGTGCGATCAAGAAGGCGTGGGTCGTCGGGGAACGCAAGGAGCACTACGAGGCGGAGACCAGCGTCTGGAAGATGGTGTCGCGCGTGATGCGCGAGCGGGAGCTGCAGTGGATCAAGAGCGCCTCTGATTCGTTCGAGGCCGCGAGCCAGGAGCTCGAGGCTGGCCAGGATCCGCGCACTCAGCTGATTGCCGAGCGGGTCGCGGGTCTGGTCCAGCTCGCGCAGGTCGGATCTCACCTTCTCGAGTCGATGCTGCAGGGCGAGGCGGTGGACTCGCTCCCGATCAAGAGGATCGGCGAGCTCGCGAAGGCCGCGCGCGACAGCGACAAGTAGTACGGTCAGCTCAGCCCGTGATCCGCGCGCGCGATCTCAAGAAGCACTTCAAGGTGCACAAGCGTCCGCCCGGGTTCGCCTCGGCAATGCGCTCGCTCGTGAGTCGCAAGTACGAGGTCGTCAAGGCGGTCGACGGCGTCACCTTCACGATCGAGCGCGGCGAGCGAGTCGGCTTCCTCGGCCCGAACGGTGCGGGCAAGACGACGACCCTCAAGGTCCTCTCGGGCCTGCTCCATCCGACGAGCGGCGAGGTCGAGGTCGAGGGCAAGGTCCCGTTTCGCCGGCAGACCAAGTTCCTCGAGGCGATCACGCTCGTCATGGGGCAGAAGTCCCAGCTGATCTGGGACCTGCCGCCGTCGGAGACGTACGCGATGAACCGCGCCGTGTTCGACGTCCCGCATGAGCAGTTCAAGGAGACGATGGCGGAGCTGACGGAGCTCCTCGACCTCGGCCCGCTGCTCGACAAGCCGACCCGCCAGCTGTCACTCGGTGAACGCATGAAGTGCGAGCTCGCCGCCGCCCTGCTCCATCGCCCGACGACGTTGTTTCTCGATGAACCGACGATCGGTCTCGACGTCGCGATGCAGGTCGCCATCCGCGACTTCGTCCGTAGCTACAACCAGAAGCACGATGCGACCGTGCTCCTGACCTCGCACTACATGGACGATGTCGTCGCGCTGTGTCCGCGGATCATCGTGATCGACGCCGGCGTGCTGATCCACGATGGTGACCTTCGCCAGCTGATCAAGACGATGGACCCCGACAAGCGGGTGACGTTCACGCTCACCGGCGTCGTTGCCGAGGACGAGATCACGCGGCTCGGGTCCGTGCTCGTGCGGGATGGTCAGCGGATCACGCTCCGGGTTCCCGAGCGCGAGATTCCGGCCGTCGTGGGGCATCTGCTCGGGCCGCTCAAGGTCGCCGATCTCGCGATCGAGGATCCTCCGCTGGAGGAGATCCTTCGCGTGATGTTCGGCAGAGCCCGCGAGGCCGCCGCCTCGTGAGCGTCGCGCGGACGCTGCGCACCGTGCCGACGCTGCTCCGGGTCGGTGTCGCGGAGACCGTCGCGTACCGTGGCGAGTTCCTGATCTGGATCCTGACGACCACGTTGCCGCTCGTGATGCTCGGCCTGTGGACCAAGGTCGCCGAGGAGGAGCCGTTCGCTGGCTACACGGCCGCCGGGTTCACGGCCTACTACCTGTCGAACCTGATCGTCCGGAACCTCACGGGCTCCTGGGTCGCGTGGCAGGTCAGCGAGGAGATTCGCCTGGGCTCGATGTCGATGCGCCTGTTGCGTCCACTGCACCCGATGATGGCATTCGCGATGAGTCATCTCGCCGCGGTTCCGTTCCGCAGCGTGGTGGCGCTGCCGATCGCAGGGATCCTGCTCGTTAGCTCCGGTGCCTCGACGCTCACGACCGAACCGCTGCAGCTCGCGCTCCTGGTCCCATCGCTCGTACTCGCGTGGATGATCACGTTCACCACGATGTTCATGCTCGGCTGCCTCGCCTTCTTCATGACGAAGTCGATGTCGATGATGAACCTGTACTTCCTGCTGTTCTCGCTGCTCTCCGGCTATCTGCTCCCGATCCCGCTGTTGCCATGGTGGATCCGCGAGCCCGCCGAGGTGCTGCCGTTCCGGTTCATGTTGAGCGCGCCGATCGAGCTGATGACGCGCTCTCTGTCGGGTCGCGAGATCGCAGAGCTGCTCGCCAGTCAGCTCGCCTGGGCGCTCGCGATGCTGGCCATCGCCTTGTGGACGTTTCGCCGGGGGGTCCGACGCTTCGAGGCGGTGGGCGGATGATGCGCTACCTGCGCCTGTTGCTCGTGCAGCTGCGGATCAGCGCCGCCGCGGGCATGGCATATCGTGCGGACTTCCTGCTCGAGGGCGTGATGTCGTTCGCCTCGATCGGCCTCACGCTGCTACCGCTGATCGTCCTCTACAACGGCCGCGAGACCGTCGCCGGGTGGGATGCACCGAGTGCACTGATCGTGATGTCCTACTTCATGGCGGTCCGCGCCGTGCTCGAGGGCGTCGTGAGTCCGAGCTTCGTCGACCTGGTCGAGCGGATCCGCTCCGGTGCGTTCGACTACGTGCTGCTCAAGCCGGTGGATGCGCAGGCGATGGTCTCGGCATCGCGGTTCGAGCCGTGGCAGGTGTTCCACTTCCTCGGAGCCATCGCGGTCGCGATCTACGCGTTCCACCAGCGCGGCAGCGCACCGGAGCTCGCGCACCTCGCACTCGGCCTCGTCCTGTTCGTCGCGGGCGTGCTCGCGATGTACTCGCTGTGGATCCTGTGCGCGGCCGCGTCGTTCTGGGTGGTCCGCCTCGACAACCTGACCTACCTGCTCGGTTCCATCTTCGACACCGCCCGCTGGCCCGTGCAGGTGTTCCCGCACGTGTGGCGCCTCGTGTTCACCTTCGTCATCCCGATCGCCGTGATGACGACGTACCCGGCGATGGCGCTGCTCGGCCGCCTCGAAGCGCAGACGGCGCTCGCAACGATCGGCGGGGCGATCGCCCTGCTCGTGATCAGCCGACTGATCTGGCGCGCGGCGATCCGCAGCTACACGTCGGCGTCGTCGTAGATCGCGTCAGGCCACGGCGCGCGGCATCAGGGTCGGATACTCGGCGCCGGTCATCGGATCGACCAGCGTGGTGTCGTCCTTGTAGACC
>JACCQV010000841.1 GCA_013813945.1 Deltaproteobacteria bacterium
ACATTCCATCGCCTCGCCCCGTGCGATCGCGTACCGGTTGTTGCGATCGGCTTCGCTCGTTTTCCCGACAGCTTCCGCGATGTTCAACGGCACTGACATCGCGGCTCGCCGCCACTGGTCCGCCAGCCCCGAGTAGCCACGCGGAAGGCTTGGGATCGACCTGAATACGAACGCCAGGTGTTCGATCGCGCGCTGATAGACGTCGAGCCTCTCGTAGTCGAGCATGCCGCACCTATCGGCTGCGGCTCGGCCCGGTTGCCTGTCGTGGACGTGGACGTGCACGTGACACGTGCACGTGCACGAACGACCTTAATTTAACTGACCGGCATTGGGGCTAGCTCAGCCGCAGATCGTCTCGACGAGGATCCCGCAGACCAGATACGGGTCCATGTTCGCCGCGGGGCGACGATCCTCGAAGTAGCCGGTGCCGCTGTTCGCGGTCGCCATCGGGATCCGGATCGAGGCGCCACGATCGCTGACGCCGTAGCGGAACTGATGGATCGAGCACGTCTCGTGCTTGCCGGTCAGGCGCTCCTCGTTGAACGCGCCGTAGACCGCGATGTGCTCGTTGTGGCGCGCACGCAGCTTCTCGCACATCGCCTCGATGGCCTTGATGCCGCCCGGAGCGCGCGTCGCCTTGGTGCTGATGTTCGTGTGAGCACCGGCGCCGTTCCAGTCGCCCTTGATCGGCTTGGGGTGCAGCGTCGCGCTGACCTGGTACTCCTCGCCGATCCTGTAGAGCAGCCAGCGCGCGAGCCACAGCTGATCCGCCATCTCGACGGGGCCGAGCGTACCGATCTGGAACTCCCACTGCGCCGGCATCACCTCGGCGTTCGTGCCGACGATCGCGAGGCCGGCCTTGATGCACGCCTCGGCATGAGCCTCGACGACATCGCGACCGAAGACCTCGTCGCTGCCGACGCCGCAGTAGTACCCGCCCTGCGGAGCAGGGAAGCCGCGATCCGGCCAGCCCAGCGGCTTGTTACCGTCGAAGAACGTGTACTCCTGCTCGATCCCGAACCACACGTCGTGATCGGCGTGCTTGTCCTGCGCCGCGCGCGTGCGTGCGCGGGTGTTCGTGGCGTGAATCGTTCCGTCCGCGTTGAGCACCTCGCACAGCACGAGGACGTCCTGCTCGTCGTGCAGCGGATCCGGGATGATCTTGACCGGCTTCAGCTGGCAGTCACTGAAGTGACCTTCCGCCTGGCTGGTGCTCGAGCCGTCGAAGCCCCAATCGGGAAGCTCCTCGACCTTCTTGATCGGCCCCTCGACGATCTTCGTCTTGGACCGCAGCTTGGCGGTCGGCTTCTGACCATCGATCCAGATGTACTCGGCGCGGATTTTCTTGCTCACGGTGCAAACACTACAACAGCACCGTGCGAACGGAAGCGAGCGATCGAGAAAATAGCGTGAGCTGATCGGGATCCGCGAACACCGTCGCGAAGTCATCAGGATCAAAGGCCCTTGTCAGTCGCTCCGCGAATGTTTCGCGCAGATGTCTGACGTACTACGCACAATCGTAATCGCGCGAATCCTCGTCGGGGCGAGCCTGTTCGTCCGCGATCTGCGCGCCGTCGTTGCGAGCCCGATGGATGTGCGCTTCGCGATGAGCTGCGAGGTACTCCGCGGGAGTCTTCGTAAGACGAACGCGAGACGACACGTCGAACGTCGGAAGCTCTCGTCGCGTGGCACGCGAGCCCCTGCCGAAGGAACGCCTCACCGAAGGGCTCCGCGCGGCTGGACCGGAAGGCAGTCTAGCGCTTGAGCGCGCGCGCCGTGGCCGCGAGCAGCGGCTGTGCGCTCACCGGCTTGCCCGTCGCTTGCTGCATCCACAGGTCCGGAAGGATGTTACCGAGCCGGCATACCCGCTCGAACTCGGCCGCGAACGTCGCCTTGTCCTTGCCCTCGACGTGCTCCTCGAGCTGGAACGCGATCGCGTGCCCGACGACGTAGTTGAACAGGTACAGCGGCGACGCGATCGTGTGGCTGTAGATGCCGAGCAGCGCCGTACCCTTGCCGCCGAGTGTCGGCGCGTAGTAGCGGTCCCACACGGCGCGCGCGATCTTGACGGTCGCCGCACCGAGCTCGGCAGCGGTTGCGTCGGGGTGATCGTACAGCCAGTGCCAGATGTCGATCTCGACCAGCGCGGAGCCCGCGATCTCGCGCGTATTCCAGAACGCGTCGAGGACGCGCAGTCGATCCGCTTCACCACCCGGCTTGGGTCGGCCGAGCAGCTCGAGGTCACGCGCCTGGAACAGGAAGGCGAGCGCCTCGGTGAACGCCGTGTTCGGAACGCCCGCGAGGAGCGTGTGGTCGATGTCGTAGAGCGAGAACGTCTGCTCGACGTTGTGGCCGAGCTCGTGGACCGCGATGTTGTACCCCTTGTAGTCCATCCCGCCGGCCTCGACGCGGGTACGCAGGTGGGCCTTGTCACCGCGGCGCTCCGCGCCCATCGCGTGGCCCGCACCGCGCGACGGATCGACCGCGATCAGATCTGCGAGGTACTTCGCCCGGGTGTCGGTGAAGCCGAGGTCGCGCAGGATGCGCGGAAGATCCGCAGCGAACGCCTGCGCCGTCGGATAGCGCTTGCGCGTGAGCGCGTCGAGCTCGCTCTCCGCGGTGCCACCGGCGCCGAACTCGTACCAGAGGTCGTGGGGCTCGAGCGGGCGCTTGAGCCGGCGCTCGATCTCCCGCGCCGCGTCGGCCGCGAGCGGCGACTCCAGGAGCTCGACGAGCATCGCGCGCACGCGCTCCTCCGGCAGCTCGGCACCCTCGAACGCGCGCGCGATTCGCGTCGGCGCGATCGGTGAGAACTTGTCGATCGCGCGTGCGGCGTGGAAGTGCGCGAGCACCTGCGCGAACCGGGTGTCGGGCTCGCGCGTGTTGTCCGGCTGCGTCGTGCGATCCTTCGGTGCGTCTGCCTCGACCGCGTTCGACAGCGTCACCTGGTTGGAGACCGGATCCCAGTCGACACGTGGGTTGTCGATCACCGCCTTCGGGATCGTCTGGGTGACGATCCGCTCCATCACCTTGGCGATCGTGCGCTGCTTGGCGAGGCCCTCCGGATCCGCATAGTTCGCCTTGAGCTCGTCGCGCAGGTTCCAGTGACTGATCAGCCGCTTCCCCGACGGGAACCGGCGCTTCCCATCCTCCCCGAGGACGTGATGCATCCACAGGTTGTAGCCAGCGACATATTGATCCGCGGCGGCCTCCGCGGCGCTCGCCGCACCCGCGAGCTCGCCCGGCACGCGCGTGTCGACAATGCCGGTGAGTCGCACCTCGGCCCAGGTCCGCCGGTTCCACGAGGGCCCATCCTTGACCTTCTGGGCGAGGGTCGCGAGCGGGAAGTTGAGCAGGATCGCGAACGCGACCTTCGACCTGAACAGATCGTCGACGACGTGTGCGCCCAGATCGTACGTCGCCAGCAGGCGGTCCACCGGCACCATCGGTCCGTCTTCGACCTCGGTGCCCCAGCGAACCGTGCGCCCGAGCTCGAGCAAGTGACCCCGGATCTGTTCGACCGTCGCCTGCAACTTCTGGAACAGCGCCTCGCGCGCGGCCGGCTCGGCGACGTAGTGCTCGACGCAGAACGCTGCGAAGTCGCCGTCGCCTGCGCGCCACAGCGAGGCTGCCTGCGCGACGCCGCGCTCGATCGCGGGCGATGCGCCGTGCTTCGTCGTCAGCTTCGCGACCGCATCACGTACCGCGTCCTGCGAAACCGGCGCGAGCGGATCCGTCGCGACAGCTCCCGGCACCGGCTTTGCCGGGTCGGTCGGACCGCTGCGGCCGGGACAGCCGCCGGCAAGGATCGCGGCGGCGAGGAGGATCGAGGATGCTCGGTGGGCAGTTCGCAACATGAGGCGCCACAGCCTACGCCGGGTCCCGCCCGGTGACGGCACGCTGGACGGCCACTCGCGTAGCCAGGCCCCTCGTTTCACGTCGTAACCAGGCGGATCGACGCGCGCGTTCCCCGGCACACCCACTGCACCAGGATCCCTGGTGTCCACCCGCGCGCTCGCCCTGGCCATCCTGACCATCGCCGCGTGCGTCGAAGCACCGACCAGCGAGGAGCCAGGAGCCGGCTGTACCGGCAAGTGCGACGGCAACGAGGCATCACCGGCGACCCTGCGGAACCGCCTGCTCGCGAACCTGATCGGCCAGCGCGAGACGGGCGCGGTCCTGTTCGGACAGCAGCGGTTCAACGTCACCGGCGTCGATGGCAACGGCGCACAATGGCTTGCGACCGCGGGCCACGTCGATCGGTCCGACGCTCGCGACGTCGTGGGCCAGCACCCGGCCGTGTTCGGGTTCGATGCATGGGACCTCGCGATCAAACCTGCGAGCTGGGCACCGACCCCTGCGGTTCACTCCGAGGCTGCGAAGTACACGTTCGCGCGGGGTGGCGTCGTCACGATGGACTTCCACCAGCGCGGCTGCGCCGTCGATTCGTTCTCCGCCGCCGGGAACGAGGCGTGTCTGTGCAAGATCGCCAACGACGACGCCTTCGCGCGATCCTGGATCGGCACTGGCTATGCGAAGGTAGCCGACGCGCTCGAGCAGCATGGCCTCGATCGGCTTCCGATCGTGGTGCGTCCACTGCACGAGCACACCGGGAACTGGTTCTGGTGGGGCAAGCCGTACTGGAACTGCGCGGCGTACCTGGCGAACCCGCGCGTCACCGGGCAGGCCGCGTATCAGCGAGTGTTCCGCACGGTCGTCGACTACCTGCGCGACGAGCGTGGCCTCGACAACCTGCTGTTCGCCTACTCGCCCGATCAGCTCGGCGAGACCAACCTCGAGCAGGCGTATCTCGAGGGCTATCCCGGCGACGCCTATGTCGACGTGCTGGGCATCGATCTCTACTACCGCGGCGCGCCGAGCTTCGCGGCCGAGACCTCGCGGTTCCAGCGCTATCTCGGGGCGATCACGAAGCTCGCGAGCGAGCGCGGCAAGGCGGCGGCACTGACCGAGGTCGGCAATACACTGACCGCAGCCGAGACAACCGCGACCACCTGGTTCTCGGAGCAGCTCGCCGGCCTGCTCCGCGACTCCGGCCTCGCGTACGCGATGACCTGGGAGAACCGGACGGCGGAGTCGACCGGCTTCTTCCTGCCGTTCCCGGGACACCCGAGCACGGGCGATCTACGGACGTTCGTCGAGAGCCCGCTGATTCACCTCCTCGGCGACGCCTCCGGGCTCTATGCGCCGACGCGCGCCGCGTATCCGGTGTGCGAGGTCTGCCCTGCCCAGCCGGTCGAGGAGCGCTGGGGCTGGGAGAACGAGCGCTCGTGCCGGCTCGGGTCGTGGTGCCTGTGATGGCCGATCTTCACGGGCAGCGCCGACGCACGCTCGGGTAGCATGCAGGCATGAACACGACGGCACCCGATGTGAAGTCCAAGGTCAGCGACGAGGAATGGAAGCTGCGAGTCGATCTCGCGGCGTGCTATCGGCTCGTCGCTCACTATCACTGGGATGACCTGGTGTTCACCCACATCTCCGCGCGCCTCCCCGGCCCGGAGCATCACTTCTTGATCAACCCGTACGGGTGGACCTTCGACGAGATCACCGCGTCGAGCCTCGTCAAGATCGACCTCGACGGCCGCAAGGTCCTCGAGAGCCCGTACGAGATCAACCCGGCGGGCTTCACGATTCACAGCGCGATCCACGCGGCACGTGATGACGCGAAGTGCATCATCCACACGCACAGCCTCAACGGCGTCGCGGTGTCCGCCACCAAGCACGGTGTGCTGCCGCTTTCTCAGCAGGCAACGTTCGTGCTGTCATCGCTCGGCTATCACGACTACGAGGGCGTCGCGCTCAACTCCGAGGAGAAGCCGCGGCTCGTGCGCGACCTCGGAGACAGGTTGTTCTTCATGCTGCGCAACCATGGCCTCCTCACGGTCGGCCCGACGATCGCAGACGCGTTCCTCGCGATGTACCTGTTCGAGTCGGCGTGCACGATCCAGCTCCGCGCCCAAGCCGCGTCGCCCGAGCTGATCTCGATCGAACCCAAGGTCCTCGAAGGCGCGATGATGATGGCCAAGATGGCGACGCGTGGCGGGATGGGCGCGCTCCCGTGGCCTGCGCTCCTGCGCAAGCTCGACAAGCTCGATCCCAGCTTCCGCACGTAGCGATCGCGGCGCCGCCGTTGCTAGGCTCTGCGGATGGCTGATCCCACCGTCGAAGTAACGACCAACCACGGCTCGTTCGTCATCGCGCTCGACCCGGCGAAGGCGCCGCTCTCCGTCGAGAATTTCCTGCGGTACGTCGATGCGAAGCACTACGACGACACGGTGTTCCACCGCGTGATCCCGACGTTCATGATCCAGGGCGGCGGCTTCGATCAGCAGCTCGAGAAGAAGCCGGTGCAGGCGCCGATCCAGAACGAGGCGGCGAACGGGCTCAAGAACACGCGGGGCACCGTCGCGATGGCGCGCACCGGCGACCCGCACTCTGCGACCTCACAGTTCTTCGTCAGTGTCGCCGACAACGCGTTCCTCGATCACCAGGCCAAGGATGGCCAGGGCTGGGGCTATGCGGTGTTCGGCCGGGTGACCACCGGCATGGACGTCGTCGACAAGATCAAGGCCGTACGCACCGGGGCCGCCGGACCGTTCGCGAAAGACGCACCGCAAGAGCCCGTCGTGATCCAGAGCGTGCGCCGCGTCTGATCACTTGCCGTAGCTCGCGCCGCCGTAGCTCGCACCGCCGTAGCCCGAGCCCCCGTAGCCCGAGCCCCCGTAGGCACCGGGTTCCGGGGAGTCGAGGTCGCGCAGCGTGCCGGCGTCGGTATCGAAGCCCTCGAGTGCGTAGCGCCGTGTGCTCCCCGCATACAGCGTGACGCGCAGCTGCTCCGGATCGAGGAGCCGATACTGCTGCGGCGCACTCGAGACACCGATCTTCTGGCGGAGCTTTCCCGTCCCGCGATCGACGAGGAACACCGCATCGGGTTCTGCCGTGAACCCGTAGCCTGCGACGACGTAGCAGCCGCGGATCGCGAACCGACCATTCGAGACGAGCGGATCGGTGCGCCACAGGACGCGCCGCGCCCGCGGATCAGCCGCGACGAGTGACGAGCAAGCACCGCCTGCCTCGCTCGCGTAGCTCTGGCATGCCTCGTTGAAGTAGAGGACACCGTCGGCGAGGCGGATGTCCTGGACCTCGAGGTGATCGGCGCGTGACATGAGGGCGTTGAGCTCGAGTGACCATGCGAGCGTGCCGCCCGCCGTATAGTGGTGCGCGACGTACGCGCAGTTTGTCGCTCCACTCGTCGCGCCACTCAGTGCGCAACTGCCGAGGTTGTATGGCTCGCGATAGAACGCGAGGTGTCCACCGTCCGCGGGATCGAGGATGAACAGCTCGAGCGTGCCGAGCCGGCGCGGTACGTACGCGGGGATCGCGGGCCCCGCCCAGTCGCGGCGGTCGCCGCCGGAGAGCGGCCCCGTGGTGTGGTTCCGCATCCGACCTTCGTCGTTCGGCTCGAACGGAGGGTGACGAAGATCGTCGTTCCGGCCGCACGCCTGCGTTCCGCGCTGCACGAGCGGGTCCTTCGCGTTCGCGAGGGGGGCGGCGCTCTGGCGATAACACGCCGACATCAGCACCCAGCCAGCGATCCACGCGTGCCTCATCTCGATCGAACACTATCACTGCCCCAACCATCGGCCAGTCGGGGGCACCGCTCGGGTATGATCATCGCTTGATGCGATACCTGATCGCGGTGTGCCTGATCGCTGGTTGCTACAAACCGAGCACCGAGAGCTGCTACTACGGATGCGCGACGCAGGGGCAACCGTGCCCGAGCGGCCTCGAGTGCGTCGCCGGCAACATGTGCGCGACGCCCGGCGAGACCTGCGACATGACAGGTGGCGATGGCGGGATCGATTCGAGCACCGATGCCCCGGGGACCGCGTGCGGGGATGGGATCGCGACGATGGGCGAGGTGTGCTTCGGTACTCCGATCACGATCAATGCGCCGGGAAACCCGTCGTTCGGCCAGCTCGCGGATCGGGACGGCGACGGTTCTCTCGACCTGATCTACCTCGACCAGTCGAACTATCGGTTCCACCTCAACAATGCGGGTGTGCTGTCAACGACTGCATCCGCGGGGCCACCGACCTTCGACGCGACCACGATGCTCACGGCGAACCTGAACGGAAATGCCGGCGTCGAGCTCATCCACACGAACCCGTTCCAGGTCGATGGCTTCACGGCGCTCGCCAACATGCAGCACACGCAGCTGTTCAGCTATCCGCTCTCGCAGTTCGCCCCGGCGCGCGCGATGGCATTCGGTAAGATCACAGGCTCACCGATCGGCGCTCTGGCCATCAGCCACGAGTTTCAGCTCGTGATCTATCGCTTCGATTCGCCGCAGACCATTACCCAGCGGGACGTCGTGCCGATCGACTCCGCGGTGGATGTCGCCGTCGGCTTGCTCAACACGGACGCGTTCGAGGACGTCATCCTGGCCACGACCAATGGTGTCGTCGTTTTCCTCGCCTCGTCACTCAACCTCGGAAGCCCGTCGCAGTGGGGCCCGCTCACGACGGTCGATGACGTCGAGGTCGGCGACTTCGACAACGACAACCGGCGTGACATCGCCTTCATCAGCGTGGCCACCGGAACGCTCGGAATCTTGAAGGGCCGCCCCGACGACACCTTCGAGCCCGCGATCACGCAACAGATCACGGATCTTGGTAGCCCCCTCGCTGTCGCAGATCTCAACCGCGACGGTCGGAGTGACGTGATCGCGATCCAGCTCGGACTTAGCCCGTCGGTGCTGATCGCCCGGGGCAAGAGCGATGGCTCGCTCGACACACCGATCAAGATCCCGCTCAACGCACGCGCGTCTCACCTCAGCGTGCGCGGCGACTTCAACGGAGATCAGGTCCCCGACATCGTCGTCACCGACAACGCCGGACGGAAACTGGTCGTGATCCCGTCGAACCCGTAGTCCGACACGGCGCAGATCAGAACGGAATGTCGTCCATGTCGCGCGAGCCGCCGTCGCTCGGGCGCGGCTCGTAGTCGGTCGGCGGGGCGTCACGTGGATCGCCACCGTTCGACGAACGCCGGCTGTTCGAAGCGCCGGTGCGGCGAGCTTCGACCTTCCAGACGTCGAGGCTGTTGAAGTACTTCACCTCGCCGGACGGGCTCTTCCACTCGCGTCCGCGAAGGCTGAACTCGATGGACACCGTGTCCCCGACGTTGAGGCCATCGAGCTGCGCGCAACGATCTCCCGTCAGCTGGAACAGGACGACCTGCGGGTACTTCGGATTGTCAGACATCTCGATGACGAATTCGCGCTTCGAGAAGCGCTCCGACACCTGCTTCGTCTCGAAGATGGTGTGCAGCTTGCCGGTTGCTTCGATTCCCATGGCACGCACACTAGCTCGCCGGTCCGACATCGACGTGAACAATCCGTGATTCGCCACTCACTCCCAGGGCTTGGCTACCACTCCCGCCTACGGTGCGGGAATGTCGAACTCCACACTCCGGATGCTGCAAGCCGATCTCAACCTGTACGCCCAGATCGCCAGCTTCGAGCCCATCAAGGTCGATGGCGCCGGCGGCCCCAAGACCCTCGAGGCCCTGAAGAAGGTCGTCGCCGCGGTCCTCGCCCAGAATTCTCTGATGACCCCGGCCGCGTTCACCACGAACGGCCCCGGAGATCTGACGACCTACGGCGAGCAGATGCGCGACTGGCTGCACGACGTCGCGTCCAAGGCGCTCAAGGTCACGCCGATGCGCCTCTACAAGAAGGGCTCCGGCCAGGACTGGAACCTCAAGGGAGATATCGCGTACGGCGCCGGCGCGGTGCACGACGAGTTCGTCGGGATCCAGAAGACTCTCAACAAGCTCGCGGGCGCGGTCGGCTTCAAGCCGCTCGAGACCGACGGCTTCATCGGACCGGCCACGGCCGCCGCGGTCAAGCAGACCTACGAGAAGATCGTCGCGAAGAACGCGATGCTCGGCGTCACGCTGTTCCCGCCGCCGGACACCAAGGAGGAGGCGGCCGAGTACGCGGCTTTCATCCGCGACTGGCTCGACAAGGTCGCGGTCAAGAACCTCGTCGCCGAAGCCGGCGCGTAGCAGCCACTACTTCTTCGGCGCGAGCGGCTCCTTGGGCGTCAGCTCGAGACGCTTCCGGCAGATCCTCGGTTCCTGCCGGGCGCGGCACCAGC
>JACCQV010000905.1 GCA_013813945.1 Deltaproteobacteria bacterium
TCGCCTTACGTGCGGCCACGTTCATGGTCTCGCCGGGCTTGAACGGGTTGGGCACGTTCTTGCGCGCGGGGCGCGCAGGCACGGCCCTCTTCTCGATCTTCACGAGACCCGGCAGCGCGAACACCCCGGGTCCGCGCTTGCCCAGGTTCTTCTCGATTTGGGCCATGAGTGCGTCGAAGACCTGGCTGACCTGCTTACGAGTCAGCTTCGTCTCCTCTGCAATCGCGGTGAAAATTTCAGTCTTGGTTGCGGTCTTGTTTGCTTTGGCCATACACGCCGACTCTAACGAAATTGCGGCCGGCATGCGCCGGAACCAAGACGCTCAAATCGTGCAGTCGACCAAGCTCGAGCTTGAGTTTTCCCTACCGAGTGCGCTGGGGTAGCGCTGCCACGATCAGTCGGTAAACCCTCTTACGATCATCCACGCCAAGGTCCGGTCCGAGTCTGGCGAAGGCGAACAGGTACACGACCTTGGCTAGCGCGAACTGCAGGGGGGGGGGGCTGGTTTCGGGCCCAAGCCTCGAGACCACGTCAGACGCTCGTCTTCTGTGCCTCGGTCCACTCATCCCCCACGTCGAGATCGCGGACCCAGCGCTCGATGTATTCGCGATCGAGCTCGTCGCCCATAGCGGCGATGATCCCGGCAACATCGCGACGCTGTCGTTCGGACCCACCCATCTGCTTGGACCACTCCAACTTCGCCACCACGGTGTCCTCTGCCGACGCTACGAAGACGGGTACTTCGAGCATCGAGAGCTGTATTCGTCGCGCGAATTCGCCGCGACTGAATGCTCGGTTCTTACAGATGATGAAGTCGATCTTCCATCCGGACGCTCGATCGACGACGTTGAACATCGATCGACGGCGGAGTGCGTCGTGCGCGGTGTCCGCGTCGACATAGTAGTCGTCCGGTGGCATCGAGCGAACCAAGGCGTCGAGCGCTTCGGCGTTGGCGGGATCGATCACCACGTCGACGTCCTGCGTGGTCCTCGGCAGTCCATGGGCTGCGCTCGCGAACGAGCCTGCGATCATGAACGGCACACCGGCTCCATCAAGAATTCGCACAAGGCGCACGAGGAGCCCTTGCAGCTCCGTCATCGGATGCGCGTCGTGATAACGGGGACCCGCGCAGCAAGCTCGGCTCCCCAAATTCTTTGAAGCACGACACGCCGAGCCGCCCCCTCCGTCAACTCAGGATGTCGCCTCCGCTCCCCTTCGATCGAAATCCGGCGCGCGTCCTCGCTCATCTCGGCGGCAACACGAAGCCTTCCCGAAGGCCCGAGTCTGCGGACGGCAGCCACTTGCGCAGCGCGAGCTCCGTCGTCCGTATCGAGCGCCATGTGCGTGCGTGAACAATACACCCGCCCTCGAGCGCAGCACCGTTCCCCAGATTTCGTCGACGAAGACCGCCCAGAAAGGGAACGTTTCGCGCCGCAACATCCTGAGATCGCGAGGGCAATGACGGTGAGGATGCGGACGTGCATCGGCTGGTGGTAGCACGAGCCTGCCTCGAGGCCGGACGGCAGCATGGGCATGAACCTCCGGCGAATTGTTGACGGCACCGCGACGTCGATGTCGTGACATGTCGCGCGCTTCGCGCGGAAGTGGTCGATTGCACGCGTGGCACGGCGCGTGCTGCGGCGGGCTGCTGTGCGTGGAGTCTTGATCTGCTGGCTTGCCACTGGGTGCGTGATGCCCTCGAACACGCCGACCCGCTCTCTGATCGAGATGCGAGGTCAGACGGCGGTTTCGATCCACGCAAACGACGCCGCGCTCATTGGCGATGCGGACTCTGCACCGCTCCCACCGTCGATCGAGATCAATCTCGATGTGCCCGACTGTGCCGCGTTCGACGAGGACACGCGGCTACGCGTCGCGGGCCGGACCGTTCCGCTCGCCAACGCGACGGACGAATCGTTCGGATGTACGCAGGCGCAGGGGCGCGCGACGTTTCCGGTGGGCGTCTTCTCCGGGCAGCCCGTGACCATCGAGCTCGAGGACTCCACCGACCTGTGGACCGTGAAGTTCGACGGCTTCTCCAACGACGCGCTCGAATTCCCGACCCAGCTGACCGTGGGGCAGGTCGCGAAGATGACGTGGACGGGCGCACCGCACGTCGACAACGGCTGCTACCGCCTGACCGGACCGAACGAGGGATTTGACCCACATGGATGCAAGTTCGACGATGGAATCCGATTCCCGCCCGTGACGGCGGCTGACACGGTCGAGCTCGACATCACGGTGTTCTGGCCGCAGCAAGCGGAGGTCTTGCTCAGCATGGTTGCGGAGTACGGCGGGTTGGGGCCTCCGCCTCTCAGGTGCGATGGGCCTGCGAGCTGTGGTGTGCTCTTGAACGTGAACCGAACCTTCGCAGTCACCGTCGCGCGTTAGCTAGCCACGCCGGCGCGTGCGGAGTTTCTCAACTACGTCATCAAGTGACGTGAACGCGGCCCGCGATCGCGGTAGCGTGATGTCATGGCCGATACTCCGAGGGGAGGAGGCGGCGTGGGGCCCAAGCCGCCTTCCGCGCTCGCGAATGCCATCACCGGCGTGCTCGATCCGCGGGACGTTCCGTCGGCGCCGAACCCGACGGTGCTCGACCAGCGCATGCAATTGCGGATGGCGGTCGGCGGCCTGCAGACGCTCCACGCGACTGCTGCGGCTGCGCCGCGCTTCGTGCCCGGGCTGAAGCTGCACCAGTACGAGCTGATCCGCGAGCTCGGCCGCGGCGGCATGGGGCAGGTTTTTCTCGCGCGCGACATCAAGCTCGCCCGGCGCGTCGCGATCAAGTTCCTCTCGTCGGAGTCACAGGAGCTGACGGCGCGCTTCCTCGACGAGGCGCGCACCACGGCGATGGTTCATCACGAGAACATCGTGGTGATCCACGACGTCGACGAATACGACGGATCGCCGCACATGGTCCTCGAGTTCCTCGAGGGCAGCACGTTGCGCGACGTGATCCAGGGCCACGCGTTTGCGCCGCCGCGCGTGCTCGAGCTGATGATCCCGGTGGTGCGCGCACTCGTCCGTGCACACGAGCACGGCATCGTTCACCGCGACCTGAAGCCGAGCAACGTCAGCGTCACGAAGCGAGGCGCTGTGAAGGTCCT
>JACCQV010001038.1 GCA_013813945.1 Deltaproteobacteria bacterium
GCTGACGAGCTCGTCGATCGCGGCCTGGCCGAGCGACGTCACGGACGGATCTGCCCGACTCTTCGCGGCTTTCTAATGGCAGATGGGATCGCCGCTCGCATCGTGCAAAACTGGGGGACGCAGTAAGCTGCCGCCCGTCTACCCATGAGTGGAACCGACCTATCGCGACGCGCGCAGAAGATCCTGCACGCGGTCGTCACCGAGTACCTGACCATCGGCGATGCCGTCGGTTCACGTACCGTGACACGCCGTCATGATCTCGGGCTGTCGCCCGCGACGGTCCGCAACGTGATGGCGGATCTCGAGGACCTCGGGCTGCTCGAGCAGCGGCACTCGTCAGCCGGGCGGTTCCCGACGACGAGCGGGCTGCGGTTCTTCATCGACAGCTTGCTGAAGGTGCGCGGGCTCACCGCGCGGGAGAAGGAAGAGATCCGCGAGCGCGTCGTCGCCCCGACTCCCGAAGAGGTCGTGCAGCGCGCATCGCGTCTGCTCTCGGACCTCACGCAGCACGCCGCGGTGATCATCGCGCCCGATCCGGATCAGCAGCGACTGTCCCAGATCGAGTTCGTGCCGCTGCGCGACGGCAAGCTGATCGCGGTCCTGGTCACCAGCGACGGACGGATCGAGAACCGGCTGATCCTCGATGATGTCGATCCCCGGCGGCTCGAGCGCATCCACAGCTACCTCAACCAGCTCCTGCTGGGCATGACGATCGACGAGGTCCGTGAGCGCGTCATTCGCGAGCTCGGTGACGACAAGAACCGGTACGACGAGGCGATCTCGTCGGCACTGCGCCTCGGACATGCCGTGTTCGTGGCCCAGCCGGATCGCTCGGCTGACGTCGTGATCAGCGGTCAGTCGAACCTGCTCGACGACGAGCTGGCCAAGGGCCGCGCGCGGGAGCTGCTCAAGACCCTCGAAGACAAGGAGACGCTCGTCCGTCTCCTCGATCGCACGCGGCGCGCGGAGGGCCTCCAGGTGTTCCTCGGCGCGGAGACCGCGATGTCGGCGCTCGCCTCGAGCTCGGTCGTCGCCGTGTCGTACGGCCCGGAGGACCAGCCGATCGGTGCGCTGGCCGTGATCGGTCCGATGCGGATGAACTACGGCAAGGTGATGTCGGTCGTCGACGTCACCGCGGATACGGTGTCGCAGCTCCTCGCGGAGCTCGGCGGCTCGTCGTAGCCCCTGGTTTCGCTGACCAAAGCTGGTTATGGTCCGCTCGTACATGAGCGGAGAACCCAAGGAGCACGACGAGTCGGCACCGGCGGCTGCAGCTGCCGAGGAGACGCCGAGCGGGAGCAACGACGTGATCCCCGTCGAGGTCGAGGCGCCCGATGTGGTCGAGGTCGTCCCGCCGCCGGATCCGGTCGCCGAGCTCGAGACGAAGCTCGCCGCGGCCGAGAAGGAAAAGAAGGAGAACTGGGACCGCTACCTGCGTGGCGCCGCGGATCTCGAGAACCTGCGCAAGCGCCAGAAGCGCGAGACCGAGGACGCGAAGTTCGAAACCAAGTCCAAGGTGCTGAAGGAGATGCTGCCGGTCGTCGATAACCTCGAGCGGGCGATCGAGCACGCGGTCCAGAGCTCCGAAGAAACGAATCCGATCGTCGAGGGCGTTCAGCTGGTCCTGCGGCAGTTCACGACCGCGTTCGAACGGCTCGAGGTCACCGGCGTCGAGGCGATGGGGCAGCCCTTCGATCCGAACCTGCACGAAGCGATCTCGCAGCAGGAGAGTGATTCTCCTCCGGGGACGGTCGTCCAGGTGCTGCAGCGCGGCTACAAGTCGGGCGACCGACTGCTGCGTCCTGCACTCGTTGTTGTCGCGAAGGCGAAGACGAGCGAATGAGTCGCGTCGTCGGGATCGACCTCGGCACGACGAACTCGTGCGTGGCCGTGATCGACGGCTCGGCGTCCGTCGTGATCGCGAACGCCGAAGGGTCACGAACGACACCGTCGATCATTGGCTTCGCGCAGTCGGGTGAGCGACTGGTGGGCCAGGCTGCTCGGCGACAAGCGATGACGAACGCCGAGAACACCATCTATGCCGTGAAGCGGCTGATGGGGCGCAAGTACGAGGACGAGGATGTCCAGCGCCACCTGTTGACGTGTCCCTACGAGGTCGTTGCCGCCGAGAATGGCGACGCCCACGTGCGCGTCCGTGGCCGTGACTACTCGCCGCCCGAGATCAGCGCGCTCGTGTTGCAGAAGATGCGACAGACCGCCGAGGACTGGCTCGGCGATACGGTCACCGAGGCGGTGATCACCGTTCCCGCGTACTTCGACGACGCGCAACGCCAGGCCACGAAGGATGCCGGTCGGATCGCCGGGCTGAACGTTCTGCGTATCGTCAACGAGCCGACCGCGGCCGCGCTCGCGTACGGGCTCGACAAGGAGGGCGGGGACCAGACGATCCTCGTC
>JACCQV010000328.1 GCA_013813945.1 Deltaproteobacteria bacterium
GCGAACTCGTAGGTGCCCGCGGCGAGCGTCGGCGTCGCCCACGTCTTGTTCGCGTTGCGCGCGACCGTCGCGGTCGCCGTGAGCCCGCCCCACGTGGTGGGGGTGCCGCCGCCGCCGGGGGTGAACACGTTGTCCTGCTCGCCAGAGACGAGCACGACCTGGCTCGAATCGATCGCCGTGAAGATCTTCTCGTAGGTCTTCGGCTGGTCGTGCGCGACGAGGCCGCGGAACATCGCCATCGTGGTGTCCGAGAGCTCGTGGAAGAACGCCGGCATCGCGTTGTTGACGAGGTCGATGTACTTGAACCCGGTGGTGTCGTCCGGGTTGACCAGCTTGTGCGCGCGGTTCAGCGCGTCGTCGATGTACGCGAACGTGTCGCAACCGTTGAGCTGGACCACGACGTACTGACCGGCGACCCACTTGCCCGCGGCGGCGAGAGCGCGGACGTTGGTGCCCAGACCGGCGTGGCCGTTGTAGACGATGTAGTCGGCGCGGGTCGACAGCGCCTCGTAGCGCGCGCGGAACGCCGGCTGCGTGAGACCGATGCGCACGTTGTCCGTCAGCAGCGCGACGACCTTGATCTTCTTGCCGCCGGGCAACGTCGCGTTCATCTCGATGTCGGGGGCGCCGACGCCAGGCGTCGATGACACGTTGGCCGGCACCGTGGTGAGGCCGCGGGTGCTGAGCTCCTGCTTCATCACGCCGACGAACTGGTTGTAGGCGTTGATGCCGACGTCATTCGTGGTCGCGCCGTCTTCGTTCTTTCCGAAGATCGCGACGACGTTGAGCGTGTTGTCTTCCCAGATCTTGTTGTACTCGGGGAACTTTCCGGTCGTTTGCACCGGGCTCGGCGACAGCGTCGCGGTCACGGTGTTGACGTCGGCCGGGGCGATCGTGCAGCCCGAAGCCTTCGGGCGGTAGTAGTAGAACATCGAGCCGGCATCGACGTCGTGCGCGCTGAAGTCGACGCAGTCATGGCCGTACTTCGTCGCGAATGCGGTCTGGCCCGAGCTCGACACGTCGAGGGGGAGCTTCAGCTCGATCGACGACGGCACGTTGCTGCGATTTCCCCACGCGACGAGCAGCTTCGCCTTGTACTTGATCTGGATCCTGCCGCCGACCGTCGTCTTGACGATGTTGGTGACGACCGCCTTGTCGATGCGACCGACCGAGTTCATGCCGTTGAGCTGGCCGACCGTGTAGAACAGCTGCGACTGGATCGTCGACTGGTCGTTGAACGACGAGTCGGTGATCAGCGTGCCATTCCACTCGGCGTCGACGAACACCGCGACGGCGCTCGAGTCGGCCCTGCCCTCCTCCGCCTTGACGGTCTCACCGTCGTAGAGGTCGGCCTCGTCGACGCACGCCCCGAGGGTAGCTACCGAGATCGCAGCGAGAGTCGAAAACCAGGTGGAGGATACGAGCTTCATAGGTTGCCCGCCGCCTGAGCAAGTTCAGGGCCCCTCCGAACCGCACCTAACCCCGCGCACCTCCGAGGCCAGCGCCCCGAAAATGAGACCGGTCGGTCTCAGCGGCAACTCGAGTAGCCATTTGAGGCTTCGTCACTGGTCCGACGGCGACGGCGCAGCCCGAACAGCATCGCACCGAACATCGCGATCATCGTCCCTCGCGAACCGCCGGCGGCGCTGCAGCCGCCCTCATCGGCGGGCCAGCAGACGTTCGCGCCGTTGATGCAGTCGAACCCCGACGGACACGAAGCGTCCATGTCACACGTGCCGGTGCACTTTGAGTCGGTGCCGTCGGACGAGCAGGTGCCGGTGACGCACTCGCCGTTTCCCTCGCACGTCGCGCCGAGCCCGCCGGTGTAGCTCTCGCCGGGGAGGCAGAGGCCGCCGAGACAGTGAAAGCCGGCCTCGCACGAGCTCCCGTTCGCGCACGAGGCCGTGACCTTGACGTTGATGGTCTGGACCACGGTGCGGTCGCCGAAGTCGGTCGCGGTGACCTTGACCGCGTGTGGCCCGGGGCTGATCGTGGCCGGCGCGTTCCACGCGAGCACGCCATTCGCCGCCGGTAGCATCGCGCCGGTGTCGATCGTCATGCCGACCGACAGCGTGTCGAGCGGCGAGACGAACGATGCGCTGATGCCGAAGCCCGGCTTGACCCAGCTGCCTTCGTGCGGATTGTTGATCGTGATCACCGGCTCGGCGAGGCCGTCCGCAAACCCGAACGTGTCACGCAGGTAGCGGAAGCTGTTCTGGGTCTCGGGGAAGCAGCGGCAGTTCTGCGGCGAATCGGTCCCGCAGACCTGATCGGAGTTCTGCCAGACCTTGAGGCTGCCGAGATCCATGTACGTCATCGGATCGAGCGGTTCCATCGAGTGGCTGAGGCCCCAGGTGTGACCCGCCTCGTGCGCGATCGCGCCGCACAGGTACTCGATCCCGGTCGTCTGGTTCGCGAACACGAACGACAGCAGGTTGTTGCGCTGTGCACCGCACGCGATGAACGGGGCGATGCCGCCGGCGCCCATGATCGACGGGTTGAGCTGCGCCGACGTGCCGGCTGCCATCACCTCGTAGTGCGAGATCGTTCCGGGATTTTCGGTGACCACCTGGACGTCGAACGGCTCGAACGTCTTCTTCACGCAGGCGATGACCTTGTCCCAGTGCTCCTGGCCGTGCATGTACGGCTGCATCGTCACGGTCGTGCCGGTGGCCGAGATCGACGTGGTGTCCGTCAACGAGCTGTCGGTGCCGTTCCGGACCACGCAGCCGTTCGGGAGGCAGTCGTTGACGTAGAGGATGTGCGATGACGATGTGAGGGCGAGCTCGTTGGCGGTGCCCGGCTCGCACGGCAACACGCGGTCCTGCCAGACCTCCGCGTGACCGACGGAAGGAACAGCGAACGCGGCGCCAAGGACAACCCACCTGAGGCCAAGCATGGCGAAACAGTAGAGGCGTTGCCGGTTGGGAGCGAGGATGATCATCACGCCGGCCCTATCACCGTGTCGCCGGTCGCTGAGACCTCGCGTCATCACCCGACAGTCCCAGCAGGATCCGGGAGTTAGCGGGTTGTTCCACGGCGGCGCACCGCGGCGGCGTGAGCTAGCATGGAGGCGTGACCCGCCTCCGCCCCCCGGCTTCCACGGCGATCATCGCCGCCCTGCTCCTCGCGTTCACCGGCTGCTCGTCCACGGCACCGGCCACCCAGGAAGCCCCCGGCCAGGCGCCACCGCGCAGCGGCGCGCCCCCGGTCGTGACGGGATCGGCTCCGGCCGTCCCCGCCGTGGCGGTGCCGCCACCCGACCCACGCGAGGCCGCGCTGTCCACGACGGTGCTCAAGCTGATCGAGCAGGAACACCTGCTGCACAAGAAGATCGACGACGAGGTCTCGAGGGCGGCGTTCAAGACCTATCTCGAACGGCTCGACGGCGCGAAGATGTTTCTCCTCGCCGCGGACAAGAAGGCGCTCGAGGTCCACATCGACAAGATCGACGATCAGCTGCGGTCGGGCTCCCTCGACCTTGCCCACGATGGTGCGAAGGTCTTTGCGGCGCGGGTGGCGGTCGTCGACGCGCTCGCCGCCGAGCTGCTCGCGAAGCCGATGGACTTCACGAACGAGGAGTTCCTCGAGATCGATCCCGACAAGGTGGAGCTCGCCGCGACGGAGCAGGAGCTCCGTGACCGCTGGCGGCGTCGGCTCGAGCTCGAGATCCTCGAGCGGGTCGCGCAGATGGAGGCCCGCCTCGAGCCACCGAAGAAGAAAGATCCGAAGAAGCAGGACGCGAAGGCCGAGGACAAGCTCGACGAGGACCGGTCAGCGATTCCGATCGACAAGATCCCGAAGACCCCCGAAGGACGCGAGGCCAAGGCACGCGAGGATCTCGCGAAGACGTACTCCGGCCGGTTCGCTCGCCTGCGGACGCCCGCGAAGCTCGATGCCGCGGCCGACGTGATCAACGCGGTCAGCTCCGCTCTCGATCCACACACCCTGTACCTGCCACCATCCGACAAGGCGAACTTCGACATCCAGATGAGCGGCTCGCTCGAGGGCATCGGTGCGGTGCTGCGCGAGCGCGATCACTACATCGAGATCGTCGAGCTCGTGCCGGGTGGCGCGGCATGGCGGCAGGGCGGCGTCGCGCAAGGCGATCTGATCATGTCGGTCGCCGCGGATGGGAAGGAGCCGGTCGACGTCGTCGACATGCGCATCGACGAAGTCGTGAAGATGATCCGCGGCAAGAAGGGCACCCGCGTCACGCTCCGCGTCCAGAAGGCGGAGGGTACCGAGAACACGGTGACGATCACCCGGGACAAGGTTGTCCTCGAGGAGGCGTACGCGAAGGGCGCGGTGCTCTCGAAGAAGGGCGCCAAGGACGTCGGCTACATCCACCTCCCGAGCTTCTACGGCGGGCGCGGCAGTCCCCGCACCGCTGCCGGCGACGTTCGCAAGCTCCTCTCCGAGATGCGGACGCGCAAGGTCGCGGGCGTCATCCTCGATCTGCGCAGCAATGGCGGCGGCATCCTCGGTGACGCCGTGGAGATGACCGGAGATCTGATCCCGTCAGGTCCGGTCGTTCAGGTCCAGGACAGCCGCAAGCAGCGCGAGGTCCACGAGGACGAGAAGAAGGGTTTCGAGTACGACGGCCCGGTGATCGTGATGGTCGATCGGTTCAGCGCGTCGGCGTCGGAGATCGTCGCCGGTGCGCTCCAGGATTACGGTCGCGCGCTGATCGTCGGCACGTCGCGGACCCACGGCAAGGGCACGGTCCAGACGCTCGCCGACCTCGATCGCAGCGGCTCCACGGACCTCGGTGTCCTCAAGATCACGATCCAGCAGTTCTTCCGCGTCAGCGGTTCTTCCACCCAGCGTGAGGGCGTCACCCCGGACGTTCTGTTGCCCGACCCGACCGGGCACCTCGAGACCGGCGAACGAGAGCTCGATCACGCGATCGCGTGGTCGCAGATCCCGGCCGCCCCGCACGACAAGTGGCAGGCGACCTGGACCACGTCGACGCTCGCGCAGAAGAGCGCGGCGCGTGTCGCGAAGAACCCGATGCTCTCGAAGATCGCGACCACCGTCGCCCTGCTTCGCGAACGGCAGAAGGACACGCGCGTCCCGCTCGCCCGCGCGGCGTGGGAGGCCCGGCGCAAAGCACAACGCGCGGCACTCGAGGCCGCGTCTCCCGACCTCACGGAGATGCCGGTCAAGCTCGGCGTCAAGACGATCGATGATCCGGCTGCACCCCCGCCCGTCGCGCCCGGCCCCGGCGGCAGGGCCGACGATCGGCCGCAGAAGTGGCGCGATAGCCTCGCGCGGGATCCGTGGCTCGACGAGACCGTCAACGTCCTTGCCGACATGCAGCAGAAGTAGCGATCACGAGCGGCGAGCGAGCCAGATGTAGTAGCGCGGGCCGCCTGGCGTCGAGGGCTTCGTGCGCTGAAGCGTGACGGTGAAGCCGACCTCGACGAGCCAGATCGTGAACGTCCGCGATGCGAACGCGGACCACACGGCGAGGACGCCACCCGGGCGCAGCGCCTTGCGCGTTCGCATCAGCCCGGCGCGCTTGTACAGGCCCGCATTGCCCGCATGCACGAGCGCGTCGGGACCGTTGTCGACGTCGAGGAGGATCGCGTCGTAGCCGGTGCTGCGCTTGATCACCTCGCTGACGTCTTCGATCAGGACCTTGACTCGTTTGTCGTCGAGCGGGCGTTTCGCGAGCTTGCCCTGCGCACCGCGGTTCCAGGCGACGACCTCGGGTACGAGCTCGGCGACGTCGACCCGTGCGGTCGCCGGCAAGAGATCGAGTGCCGCACGGAGCGTGTAGCCCAGCCCGAGGCCACCGATCAGGACGCGCGGCCGGGCGATCCCGCGGACTGCCTCGCCGACGGTTGCTCCGAGCTCGTCCTCGGATCCGTGATCGTGGCTCGTCATCAGCGGACGTCCGCCGACCTCGATCCCGATGTGGCGATCCCAGCGTACGAGCGTCATCTCCTTGCCGTCGGGCAACGTGACGCGCGCGAGGACCTCGTCGGCTTTCACGCCGGAAAGGCTACTCCTCCGGACACGCGAAAGCCGACAACCGTCAGGCGGAAATCGCCTGCAGGTCGTCGGCTCTAGGTTAGCTCGCGTTCAGAGGGTGCAGTTCACCACATCGCCGTGTAGCCCATGTTGACCTGCAGGGCGCTGGTCAGGGCCACGGTGGTGACGGAACCGGTGCCGCCACCGTCCATGTCGGTGTTGATCGTCGTGTACTGGTACGACAGCGACGGGGTCAGGACGCCCGACCGGCCGACCATGAAGTTCATGCCGACGCGCGGAGCAATCGCGAAGCCGGTGCCGAGACCGGACACGTGCGAAGCGCCGAGGCCCATGCCGGCGAACGCGAACATCGAGCGGTTGAAGGGAACATGGTAGCTCGGCT
>JACCQV010001055.1 GCA_013813945.1 Deltaproteobacteria bacterium
GACGAGGAGCGTGCGCATGCGAGCCTTTCGACGACGAGTCGCGCGAGTTGTTCATCGCAAGTGTATGCTCCGAGCGTGGCCGAGCTACCCGTGAAGGTGGGTGATCTCACGGCGGTGCCGCCCGCGCTCCGGTACCGGATCCACGACGTCTTGCTACGGCTGCCGCCGGAGGGAGTGCCCCTCGAGGGTGTCGCTCTGGAACGGCTGGCGCGGCTGATCGACGACGGCGAGCCTTGGTTCGGGGCAGATCCGTCGCTGGCCGAGGTCGGGTACTGGATGATCGAGGCGCGACACGCAGTCGAGACGCGCCGGCGGGGCTGCATCTGGCTGACGCGGTTTCCGTCGGCCGAGACCGCGAAGCGGCTCGCGAAGCTCGTGGCCGATCCGGCAACACCGGGCCCCGTGCGCGAACAAGCGACGTGGTCGCTGGGCTATCGCCAGATCCGGGCGCTGCATCCGAGCACGCAGTGGACCGCGGATGCGATCCAGATCGCGGATGAGGCGCTCGGCAAGCTCGCCGACGCGATGACGTCGGCGGGCAAGATCACGAGCGAGCAGCTGCCGCATGCGCTGCGGCACGTGCAATCCGACATGATCGCAGCGCTGTTCGCGAAGGCGCCGGGTCTGTGGGGCGATGCGATCGAGTGCTTCGCGACGCCACCACTCGCGCGGGTGCTGACGGTGTCGATCGGGGATATCCCGGCGCAGCATCGGTTGCGCGTGCTGCGGCTGATCGGCGCGACGCTCGGTCACGAAGCCGTGACGCTGCTCGTGTCGCGTGCGTCCGATGCGCCCGTCGACGAGCAGCTCGAGATGCTGTTCCTCGCGATCGGGATCGGCGGCGAGAAGTATCTGCCGCGGCTCGAGGATGCGCTCAGGGGAATGAAGTTCGTCGATCTGCTGCGCCAGCGTGCGCGGTGGCACCTGACGAATCCCGGCGTCGTCCCGACGGTACGCGGTCTTCGCATCGCACGGTCGACCGCCGTGATGCCCGCGGCGGAGCGAGCAGCGAAGTGTCGCCAGGCGGCAGATGATCTGGGTGCGCTGACGAAGTTTGCGCGACATCCGGAGGCGTACCTCTACTCGATGTGGGGCTGGATGGTGCGTGGCGCAAACGACCCGGCACGCGCGCGCGAGCTGGTCAACGCGCGCCCCGAGTCACAGGAGCTCGTGCGCGATCTCTATCTCGAAGACCTTGCGAAGCGCGGCCGGATCAAGCAGCTCACGGCCGCTGCGCAGACGCTGCAGGCTGCGGACGTCGCGGCTCTGCAGCTCGCGATCCACGGCCGACCGCTGGCTGCACTCGAGCTCGCCGCGACGGCGCGGTTGCAGACGCCCGAGCTCGTGTGTGCTCGCGCGCTCGCGTGCTACCGCGCGGGGCGGCCGGATCTGACGGACCGCATCCTCGCCGAGGATCTACCGCCGTCGGAGATCACGGGCGAGGAGATGGTGCCGTTTCCAGGCCCGCACGAGAGCTGGATGATCGCGAACGTGCCGGCGAAGCAACCAGCGATCGGCGCGCTCGCGAAGGGGCGGGCGGGCGTGGTCGCGCTCGCGGCGGCGGCCCCGGAGGATGCCGAGGCCGACACGCCGTCACTCGAGGCGATTGCCGCGATCGTGCGCCGCCTCGGCCGCGGCCTGGTGGGCTCGACCGTGTATCTCGCGGGCGAGTTCAAGTACATGAACCGCGATGCGATCGCCGCGGCGATCGAGAAGGCAGGCGCGCGGCTCGTCAACGGCCCGTTCCCGGGTACCGACTACTACGTGCACGGAGACTGGTGCCTCGTGCAGACAATCGCGCAGCTCGAGCGCCAGGGTGCCCGCCGCCTGCGCAAGGGCGAGATCGAGGGCATCTAGTGCCGGCCCTACGCAAACCGCATCGCGTCGCGTTCCTCGTTCCCGATGTGACCCTCGAGGGTGCGGACGTCGTGCACGAGCACGAGGTCGCGCTCCTGTTCTGGACCGCGTGCATCGAGGTCTGTCAGCGGCATCCGGGGCTCGCGGTCTACGACCCGGAGTCGACGCCGCTGTATCCGCAGGAGGGTCACTTCGCACCCCAGCACGCCGC
>JACCQV010001073.1 GCA_013813945.1 Deltaproteobacteria bacterium
GCCTCGGCCTCGGCGACGTCGGGTGCAACGGCCCCGGCTCCGGCCTTCTTCGCGAGGCGAACAGCCGGCTTCTTCGGTTCGTTCCCGTACTCGCCGGTGAACGTCCATGGATCCTCGATCGCGGGCTCGGCGGGTGCCGCGAACGCCGGGGTCCAGTCGAACCGCCGCCAGCCCTGCGTACCGAGGACCAGATCGATGGCGGCCGGAGCCTTGGGATCCGGACCGAAATAGAAGTTCGGCTCTTCGATCTTCTGACCGGGCATCTCCGCCTCGAGATAGAGCCGGGCGAGCAACGTCGCCTGCTTGTCGTCTGCGAACGAGAGAACGGTGTCGTCGACCACGGAGACCGCGAGGTCTGCGGCCACTGGCTTGCCATCGGGACCCGTCGCCTCGATCGCGAGTGCGACGCGATCGCGCGGGTGATAGGTCGTGCGATCCGGTTTGATCGCGATCTTCAGATCCGCACCTCGGTTGCGGTAGACGAGCCGCTCGGCCGTGGGGGCAAGGCGCTCGTCGAACAGCGTCACGCGAACTGCACCCTGGGTGCCCACGGGAACGGGCAGGGCGATCACGGTCGGTGCGCCGGCGCGCACTGGAGTCGCCACCGTTGCGACGCGCTTCTCACGCAGCACGGCGGTCGCGACCACGTCCTGCGGCTGCGTGCACCACACGGCGACTCGCACCTCGGGACGCGCAGACACGAAGTCGTCGATGGCCTGCAGCGAGCAACCGCCAGTCCTGTGTGCCGGCAGCGCGAACGTCCGCGCGATCCCCGTGGGTCGCGTGATCTCGAGCTTGTAGGTGCGACCAGGTTGCGGGACGAGATCGAACCGGCCCATGCCGTCGTGATAGCTGCGAACCAGCGCGACCGTTGCGCCGCGGTCGTCGATCACCTTGCCTTCGATGTCGGCAGGCTTGTCGAGCGCGTTCTTCGCTGCGAAGTAGATCCGCGCCGGCAGGCCCGCGATGAGATCGCCGCCCTCGGGAAACATCGAGAGCTGGAGATCCGCGAGCGTGATCGGGATCCGCTTCTGCACGGACTCGGTGACGCCGCCGTCATCGACGAGGATCGTCAGCAGGCCATCACCGCGCTGGATCGAGGCGGGCAGCGTGAACTGCACGACCGCGTTGCCTTGCGCGTCGGTGGTCACCGGCGTGCGTGACAGGTCGGTGCCGTCAAGCGTGACCAGGCCGGTCACTGTTCGCGACGCGAGTGCCTCGCCCGTCGCCCGGTGCAGCTCGACCGTTGCCGTCACGGTGTCACCAGGGCCATAGGCCTTGCGCAGGAACTCGAGCTTCTTCTTGATCCGAGGCGGCTGGTACGTCGAAACGATGATCTTGCGCTCGGTGATCGTTCCGTGATCGGTCTCGGCACGCAGGACGTACTCGCCTCCGGACGCCCCGGCGGGAAGCACGAAGTCATTCGCCGCGCTGCCATTCGCGGTCAGGACATTCTTCTCGAGCACGGTCGAGCCGCGCGGGCTGATCAGCTTGAACGTGGTGATCCCACGCGGGTGACCAGACAGGTCCGCGCTCGCGAGGTCGAACGTGCGGAACCAGATCGACTCACCGGGCTGATACAGCGGCTTGTCGATCGCGATGTAGCCGCGGCGTCCCTGGGTCGCTCCATGAAAGGCATCGAGCGCCTTCTCGATCCTGACCGACACGTCACTCGGGCTGCTCGCAGCCGGTGACTGGACCGCGAGGCGACGCTGGAGCTCACTCGGCCCGCTGTCGGGGCTGACGAGCACCACCGGTCCGTTGGCATACGGGCTCGATGATGGCTGTGCGCGACACGATACGGCCACACCGAGAGCGAACAGGGAACCAGCGATGCGTCCGGTCATCCCGCCTTCCAACGCGCGACCGACACCCCGGATCTGAAAACCTTGGATCGAACTGGCAACCAGCGCGTTCACCGGGACATGACCCGCCTTTCGTTGATCGTTCTTGCGGCCTCACTCCTTGCCCCAGCCGTGGCATCTGCGGAGGACGAATCGCCGCCCCTCTCGATCTATGGCTTCGCCCGTCTCGATGTCCTCGCGGATGACTCGCGGATGTCCGACATCCATCAGCCGCTGTTCGTGATGCGCGAGCCGGGCGGCGGTGCGTTCGATGGCGAGCTGACGATGACGCCGCGGCTGTCGCGCGTGGGCCTCGGGATCGACGAGTGGGATCTCGACGACAACGACGAGCTCAAGGGGGAGGGCAAACTCGAGATCGACTTTGGCGGCGCCGGAGGAGTCAACCTGATCCGCCTACGCCACGCGTACGCGCAGATCGGCGTCAAGAACAAGGTCGAGCTCCTCGCCGGTCAGACCTGGGACCTCGTGTCCCCGCTGTTTCCGTCGGCACAGAACGACACCCAGCTGCTGTTTGCGGGCAACACCGGCGATCGCCGGCCGCAACTCCGACTCAGCATGTATCCGAGCGACAAGGTCCGGATCGCGGTCGCGGCTGCGGCGACGGGCTCCCTCGATCAGCGCGACCTCGACGCGGACGGCCAGCTCGACGGCATGGCGTCTGCGCGTCCGATGATCCAGGGCCTGATCGAGCTCCGCACGCGGATGCTCGGCGATGCGGCGATGCGGTTCGGCGTCTGGGGCCACATCGCTCGCGACGAGCTCGCCGACGGCACACGCCACCCCTCGCGCTCGATCGGTGCGCATCTGTTCTTTCCCGCTGGACCGAAGATGGTCTGGATCGCCGAGATCTACGGCGGCAGCAACGTCGCCGATATCGGCGGTGGTATCGGCCAGAGTGTCAACGCGGTCACCGGGCGCACGATCCGCGCCGTCGGTGGCTGGGCCGAGCTCGCCATCGTGCCGACGCAGAAACACATGGTCGCGTTCGGCGCGAGCGGCGACTTCGCCTACGCCGATGACATCGAGATGGGCGATCGCGAGAAGAACGGCACGACCTATGGCGTGATCCGCTACAAGCCGAAGGCGTCACTCCAGCTCGGCGTCGAGTACCTGTACTGGAAGACGCTCTACAAGGGCATGTCGAGCGGCACCGCGAACCGCTTCAACCTGCACCTCTCCGTCTTCTTCTAGGCCGGGACCTTCGTGATCACGAAGATCACGATTCCGAGCGCGAGCAGCGTCAGCATCGGCTTCAGTGCCAGAGGCGGCGGTGCGAACGCCTCGCCCCTCTTCGCCTTCTTCACCTTGAGCTTCAGCATCACGTGCAGTCCGATCACGACCGCCACCAGTGCGAGCTTGGCGTGCATATAGTGCGCCTCGTACAGCTTGAACCGGAACAGCCAGTGCGCGCCGAACACGATCGCGATCGTCGCGCCGACGTCGGGGACGATGGCCGCCTGGCGCAGGTGCTTGAGCAACCGCCCGCGAGGTGCAGCCTCGGGCTCTCCGGCATACGCCTCGAGGAACGCCATCAGCGCGAACAGACTGCCGACCCACATCAGCGCGCCGATCACGTGGAGTGCGAGGAACAGCTTGTCCATGGTCATGGTGCCGCACGGTACCGCGGTTCACGAAGGCGTTGAGGGCGCCGCGCACCGCGATCGCGATGCCGTGAGCTACGACGGCTCGATCTGCGTGGGCTTCAGCGCCGCTTCGTCGACCTTGCGATCGGCACGCAATGACTCGTTGTCCCAGCCGGCATCGCGCTGCTCGTAGACCACCGGATCTTCGTCGCGCATCAGGCGCTCGGCCTCGTCGAGGTTGGCCTTCACCTTCTGGAAGTAGCCGTCGCGGTCCTTGCCCCACAGCTCGCCGAGCTCCTCGAGGACCTTCTCCTCGTG
>JACCQV010001079.1 GCA_013813945.1 Deltaproteobacteria bacterium
CGCGAGTAGGCGGCGGATCTTGTCCACGATGCGCGCGGTGATCTCCTCGACGTCCTCGTCGGTGGGCGGCGGCAGTGGGTGAAAGCCAAGCGAGCCAGCGTGGCGAAACGAACAGGGCGGGCTGGAATCGCGCGCGAGTCTGGTCGTGAACATCAGTCTGAGACGCAGTCTCCACACCACGGAAACCATGTCCCACCGGTCCAACCCCGGTGCGGTTCTGTGTGCGAAGCCATCGGTAGAATACAGGAGGCGCCGAGAGCAACGTGGGGCGGGTTCGTTCTGTCGCGTGCAGGCGAGGCGCCATGCGTCCTCCCCCGGACGGTTACTGCTCGGTGATGAGCTTGAACGAGCCCGAGCCCGCTCAGTTTCCGTACGGCACGTACTGGCTTCGCCGGTTCGTCAACGTCCGCGTGAAGCCACCACCGGAACGCGACTGAGACCGCTCGTTCGCACCGCGGCCTCCCGCCGCGGTCAGCGTGTGCGCGAACCGCACGCGCCGTCGCGGCGTGGAGAGCGGGTCGTCGCGGCGACACCGTGCTGAACGTGTCGCACGCGCTCGCGCTCAACGCCCAAAGCCATCGTTAGAAAAGCGGAGGCGCCGAGAGCAATGTGGGTTGGGTTTTTGGTTGGTATCCGCTGCGTCGACCCCGTTCTTCCGGGACGGGCGGCGTGATGACACCGTGGATGCGTGACGACAGCCGTGCGATCAGCTCGCCGACGCCTGCTCTGGCGGCGGCGGGATCGTGATCCAGCCGATCTCGATCTCGAGCTGAGCGGCGTCCAAGCGGGCGCGGGTCGCGGTCCAGTACTTGGGAGCGAGTTCGATGTAGCGGTCTCGCGGCCACTGCGGGAGGGCGCGGAAGAGGTCGCGGAGATACTGCTCGGGATCGAGCCCGTGGAGGCGAGCGGATGCGACCAGGGTGAGGAGGTTGCCGGCGGCCTGTGCGTGGTCGTCGCTGCCGCAGAACAACCAGGCCTTTCTGCCGGTGGCGACTCTGCGCAGTTCGCGCTCGGACTGGTTGTTGGTCAGCTTGAGGCGGCCGTCGTCGAAGAAGCGAGTCAGCGCTCCGCGCTGGCGAACGGCGTAGCCGAGGGCCGAGCGGAGCAGGCCGCGCTGATCCTTGACGCGCTCGTACTCGGCCTCGACGAACGCGAAGAACGCGTCGACGTGGGGGCGAAGGTGGAGCTCGCGGAGCGACTTGATCTCGGGATGCGGGAGCTTCTTCCAGCCCCGATCGAGCGCGAACATGCGCATGATCCGCGCGAGCATCTCGCGCGCGATCGGATTTTTGGACGTGATCGCGACCTCCCACGCCTTGGTGCGGAGATGGCTCCAGCAACCGACCTCGTGCCGAACGGCGCGATCGGGCTCGGGTGGGTCGGCGTGGTCTCGGACGCGCTCCTCGGGCGGTCGGAACAGGAAGTCGTAGACGCTCTTGGCGTCGGCCTGCACGTACCCCGAGAACCCGTGGAACATCTTGCCGACGGCGGCCGAGGTCTCTCGGGCGGTGTACTCGAAGAAGATGTGGTCGGCGTCGGCGATCTGGACGAAGAAGTGACCTCGCCGGCACGCGCGGCGCGGCTGGTCACGATCGGGGATCGGTTGGATCAGGATGCCGGTCGCGTCGGTGGCGATGCAGAACGCGGTGCGGAGTGCTTCCTGGCGCATGGCCTCGACGACGGTCGCGCCGACCGTGCCGCCGAGCTGCTCGAGCCAGCGCGACATCGTGCCGCGATCGATACGGAATCCGGCCCGGGCGAAGATCTCCTCGAGTCGATAGAGCGGCATGCCGAACGCGAACTTGCTGCTCGCGATGTGCGCCCACACCGACGCAGTCACGATCGAACGGTCGATCATTTCGGGGGGCAGCGGCGCGGTGATGATTCGGGCCATCGGGGGCTCGGACGCTTCCGTAGCATCCGAGTCCGACACCGCCTCGGAGGTGGGCTCCTCGCGATACTTGATCCGCTCGGTGACGACGCGCACCCAACCCGCGCGCCGCCACATCATCCGGCTCGCCTCCTCGGTCCCGATCGGCTCGGCGGTGGCGCCGAGGCTCGGATCGGTGAGCGCGATCCGCTCCTCGGGAACGTCCTCGTCGCGGAGATCGCGGCGCCCGGTCGGCGTGCGCTTGCCACGACCGTCACCGGATCCGGAGCCTCCGGCACCGGCGCTCGTGTTTGCGTCTGTGCTCGCGCTTGTCGGCGCACCGGCGAGTGCGTCGAGGGCCGCGAGCGTCGCCGCGAACTCGAGCTCGAGCTGCGTGGTGTCGATGCGCTCGGCTTTCGCGACGAACAGGCGCCGCCGGATCAGCTCGAGCTGCTGCTCCAGCGCCTGGTAGGCGCCCAAGAGCAGGTCGTGTTTGCGCTCCAGCTGTGCACGGAGCTCGCGCTCGGTGGCGAGCTGCGCCTCCAGCTCGACGACACGGCCGCGGACCGTGCTCGCATCGTCGAGAGGAATCGCACTGTCGCTCACGTCGGATTCCTATCCGGAACGGATCGCGCTGTCGATCCTGGGGATCAGAATTCGATCAGTGCGTGACGATGCGCGTGCTGCGCGTACGACGAGCGGGTGCAGGCTCGAGATCGATGCCGTCGAGGAGGTCCTCGAGCACCCGCTCCTCGATCACCACCGCGGCCTCGCCCTCCGGCGCCGTCGGGATCCGGAACGTCCCGGCGTCCAAGCGTTTGTAGAACAGGCAGAGGCCGGTGCCGTCGAAGAAAACCACCTTGAGGGCCGAACGTCGCTTGCCGAAGAACACGAACAGCGCGCCGCTGCGCGCGCTGCGTCCGAGCTTCTCGGCGACGACGCCCGATAGGCGCTCGAATCCCCAACGCAAATCGATCGGCTCGAGACCGACGAACACCTCCACACCGTGCGGGATCATCGGGCACCGCCGATCCCAAGCGCGCCGAACACGGCAGCCAGCGTCTCGCGTAGGGCCCCGGCCTCGACCGTCACGCGCGTCCTCAGATCAAGGACATCGATGACGACCGAGCCGCGCGACGTGGACGACGACGGCGCTCGGATCACACGAGCCATCCGCACCAGTGGGGCTGCTGGGCTCGGGCTCGCTGAGGTCGACGGCGTCGCTACCTCGCGCTTCAGCTGAGACGCCCACCAGCGCAGAGTCGAAGCGGTGACGCCGTGATCCGCTGCGAACTCGTCAGCAGTCTGCCCACTCGCGCGCCAGCTCTCCACCCGCCGTTGCCACTTGATTCTCGTGTCCCTCATCGCTCCGCACGATGCGCCCGCCCGATCGATCACACCAGAACGGGGTCAACGCAGCGGATACTTTGGTTGGATGTTGGAGGAGGCGCCGAGGGTGTCGAGAGCAAGGTGGGTCGGGTTCCCCTGACGGTTCCTGCTTGCCGGTTCCTGCCCGGGTTCCTGGGTTCCTGGCGCAATTAACACCTAAGGGGATACGTAATAACAATGCGGTCCTCTGGATACTTACGGCTAGCCGAGAAACAACCTGCTCCCCGTAAGAGCGGGTCCAGGGTCGTTTCACTTCGACAGCGTCCCCGGCAAAGACGCCAATGCACGTGCGGGACCCCGCCAGATGCCCAAAATTCTCCGACCTCACCAATTTTCTGTCCGCGACGCACGCGCTCATCGACCCGAACACTTGAGTGCCGAAGGTGGATATAACTCGTGTGATACATTGCTCCCAATGACTCGCGATCGGGAGGCAATCCTTCATGTGCAATCACCACCTCAAATCCTGATTCGGAATCAAATTCGACGCTGACGATCCGGCCAGGAGCTGACGCTATCACCGAATCTCCAATATCGCCCTCGATGTCCACCCCATCGTGTGGCCGCTCGCGCGACCGGGGCGACCCATCTGGGTTTGGCGTCACAGCATGTTCGCTACCGTATCTAGAGAGGATCGTGGGCGTTCGAGCACATGCCGCTGTTCCGAGGAGAACTATTAGAACTAGAACCGGTCCTGACACTCCCAATAAGCTGCCTTGGCCATTTCGCATTGTCTGCATTGAGCATTGCATGCGTTGCACGTGGCCTGCGTAGTCGTAATGCCACCTAAGCATCTGCAAATTCCAGTGACGCAAAGAGGACTGGTGGGATAGAAGTCGCAAATAGCTGACCTTGGATCTTGGTACTGCTCGAAGGAACCGTGTGTCCCAACTGCAGCCGTGGCAGATGCGCGCACTGCCGCTGTCGCAAATGTGCCAACTGTTCCGATAAGGGTGCCCATTCCCCCGTACGTAACATCGGCACGCTCGCATATTGAGCAGGACGCCACCATCGCCGATTCTTGAGCGCCGCATGAGTCTAGTCCCGTTCCAGTCCCGGTTCCAGTGCCCGTTCCTCCTCCTCCTCCTCCGCCGCCGCCTCCGCCTCCAGTTGGGCACCCGGGCCCAGGTGACCAGCCGCCGCAATCAGCAAGAGTTCCCTCCCAAATGCTGCTGCAGTAGAAGTGTCCCCATTGGTCGAATCCACAATTCACAATACTCGTGTCCGCACTGGCACAGCCAATTACCTCGATATATATTTTGTTCCCGCTACAAATGCCAGCGTAACTACCGCTCCACAATCCATCCGGATC
>JACCQV010001084.1 GCA_013813945.1 Deltaproteobacteria bacterium
TCGTCAGCCAGCGACCGAGCTGACGACCCGCGGGAGCTCGAACCAGAACGTGCTGCCGGCGCCGGGCTTGCTGTCGACACCGATCGTGCCGCCGTGGGCGGACACGAGCCCCGCGCAGATGTACAGCCCGAGGCCGAGCCCGCCCGCGCGGCGCCCCACCGGCCGCTGCCACTGTCGCTCGAAGACGCGCGCGCGGTGCTCCTCGGCGATGCCCACGCCGGTGTCGGCAATCTCGAACCGCGCGCGGTCGTCGGTCACGATCGCGGAGACGCGGATTCGGCCGCCGGACGGCGTGAACTTCAGCGCGTTGTCGACGAGGTTGCACAGGACGCGCAGGATGCGATCGTGGTCGATGCGGAGGCTGCCGGCGTCACCGCCGATCGCCAGCGTGACACCGCGCGCCTCGGCCTGCGCCGTGAACAACGGCGTCAATGACAGCACGAGCTCGCGGGCATCGACGTTCGCGGGGTAGAGCTGAAGCTGTCCGCCCTCGACGCGAGCGACGTCGAGGAGCTCCTCGATCAGCCGCTGCATGCGCTCGGCGGAGCGCTGGATCGACGTCAGGCGCGCGCGGTTCGCGTCCTCGGTCGCGGCGAGCTCGAGGTTCAACATGATCGCACCCAGCGGCGAGCGAAGGTCATGGGAGACCACGGATAGCAGTTCCTTGCGCTCGGCCGCGGCGCGCTCGGCCGCGGCCGTCGCCGCCTCGACGGCGCGGAACTGCTCCGCGAGCTTGCGCCGCAACGCCTCGGTGAGCACGAAGCCGAGGACGAGGAGGACGATCGTCGTCGCCGCGAGCGCGAGCTGGGCTGCGCGCGACAGCCGGGATCCGCGCGCGAACGCGGCGTCGAGCGCCCGCTCCTCGTTCGCGAGCATCGTGGCGATGTGGCTCTCGAGCTGCAGCCGGGCAGGGCGCACGGTGCGGACGATCTCGTCGTAGATCGGGCCGATGTCCCCGACGGCGTCGCGTCGCCCGAGGGCGGCGATCGTCGCGTCATCGTAGGCATCGAACAGCAATGCCGCCTGCTCGACGTGGCGCGCGTTGTAGCGGCCGGCGCGGACGCGGTCGAGGTCACCACCGACGTGATGGCGCACTTCCTCGCGGAGCGCGATGTAGCGCGCCGCGCCGCTGAGCAGGTAGCCGCGGGTCGCGGACGTGAACTGCTCGACGTGGAAGCGCAGATCGTGCGCCTCGCGGTTCTGCTCCACGAACTCGTACGTCAGCCGATTCGCGCGTCGAGTCGTCGCACGGGCGACGAGGATCGCGGTGAGTCCCATGATCACCGTGACGACGATCACCGCCACCTGGCCCGCCCGAAGATGCTGGTTGACCATCACGCGGACAACCTAGCTCCCTTCGTCCTGGTTGGATCTCGTTTGAACCAAGAAACGAGCTTTCCGCGAACACCGTGTCCGGATCGGCGTCTACAGGATCACCGTGATGCACGTAAACGATCGAATCCGGAGCGTGGTCGTGGAGGATGTGCCCTTGCTCCGGGTCGGCATCGTCACGACCTTTCGCTGCTCGCGACGATCGAGGTCGTCGCGAAGCTGGCGAGCGCCGATCTCGAGGCTGTGGTGTCGCGCATCGACTACGACGTCGTCGTCCTTGGCCATCAGCGACGAGCTCCATACGGCGGCCTCTCCGCATGTACCAGCGCGGAGCCGTCGTGCGTGGCCGAGCTGCTACGCGCCGCCGCGACGGGGTGCGTCCTGACGACGCAGATCCCCGAGGATCTCGTCGGCTCCGTCGAGCACGTCGCGATCGGTCGGCGCGTGTTGCCGCGGGGAACCGACGAGTCCGCGGTCGTCCGTCCATTGTGGCCGACCCACCTGCTCACCATGGCCAGCGATATGCACCGTGTGTCGGCATGCTGGCCGCAAATCCCCACATCCTCGTCGTGACGATCGCAGTTGTCGGCGCTTGCTCCCGGGATCGCGAGTACGAGGAGCGTTCCGGGAGTCCGAACGGCCGCGTCCGGGCGACCGTCGAGAACGTTTCGCTGGACAGCGCGCTGTACGACCGTCGTCGTGTGACCCTGCGCGGCGAGGTCGGCGACATCGCGAACCCGCGCGCTTTTTTTCTCGCGGATGACGACTGGATCTGCGACGAGACGATTCCGGTGGTCGCGCGCACGCCGATCCGCCCGTCGGACCGCGCACTCGAGTCGGGCGACGAGGTCATGGTCAGCGGCACGGTGCGCAAGCTTGCTCGACACGATCTATCGCGCGAGCTCGGGTGGGACCCGACGACGCTGCGCGCAGACGCTGTCGTCGTCGCGGACACCGTGCGCCCGCTCGTCGAGCGCTCGCTGTGGTCCGACGCTCGGTAGTCGAGGTCGTTGGACCACATACGACGAGCCGCTACGCATGTCATGGCGATGCGCCCGGCGCGCGGCGTGCGTCACTCTGACCCGCAGGCGCACACGATGCCTCAAGCGAGCGCCGCGTGGTCATCCGTGGGACCGTTCACACGTTCGAGGATCCGATCCGAGGCCCAGGTCGCGAACGTCTGCCATCGGATTTCGGATCCGAAGAAGCCTGAAGGTGTCTGGCACCCGTTTTCCGACGCTGGGAACGAAATGAGCGAGGTGGATGGTTACGAGGAGGCAATGAGACGAGGAGCCTCGGGCAGCGTGGTGTTTCGTCCGGGTGAGATATTCAACGGCGTGAAGGTTTTCTCCGCGACGATGTTCGAGAAGCGTCAGCTCCTCGGAGAAGCGGTCACGGAGTGGATGCAGGCGCATGCGGACTGCGTGGTTGTCGAGCTCGTGGTGACACAGTCTAGCGATGACCGGTTCCACTGCATCGCGATCAGCGTGTTCTACCGGCAGGCCTCGACGACGAGCCTTCCGGAGGCGGTCCGCGAAGGAATCAGATGACGAAACCGGATCCGGCACCGCTCGATGTGGACTGACCTCGGCGTCACGAGCGCAACGGTGTGCTGCGATGATCCCGCATTCACTTCCGTTGCCAGCGCTGTCCCGTTGATGTTCGATCCGCCGCACCGGAGCAGGACGAGCAGGATGAGCAGGATGAGCAGGATGAGCAGGATGAGCAGGATGAGCAGG
>JACCQV010001090.1 GCA_013813945.1 Deltaproteobacteria bacterium
AAGCTGGAGAACCTGACACTCAACGGCAAAGCGACGACGGCGAAGTGATGCGAACGTACGCCGCGATCGTTCTCGCGGTCGCGGCGGGTTGCGGAGACAACCTCTCGCCCGCGTCCGAGACCTGTGAGCCGGCACCCGGACCGGTGCCCGCACAGGGCCCGTTTGCCGATCCGCTCGCGCTGCCGTTGCCGGAGGACTGCGTCATCGGCGGTCTGCGCGACCTGCCCGGCCGCTGGTTCCTCCGCGCTCCCGAGGAGCTGTTCGACTTCGGTTACCCGCTGTTCGAGGGTTCGTGCACGACCGGCTTCCGCCGCGCCAACTGGATCGAGGAGGATCTCGATACCAGCGACAACTCTGCGTTCCAGACCTGGTCCGACGGGACCCGGATCTACACGCGAAGCTACTTCGTCTTCGAAGCCCCGATGGGCCTGTTCGAGTTCGCGGAGGTGTCGGCGGTGTGCATGATGCCCGACGGCACGCTGGCCGGCGTGTCGGGCACCTACGACACGGATCGTGGCGAGCAGCTGACCGACCTCATCGGCACCCGGTTCGCGCCGAGGGACACCGGCGCACGCGGGCTCGCACTCGTCGGCGAGATCGGTGCGCTCACGGTCGCGGCGTTCAACGTCGCCGTCGATGGAACCTATGCGTACGTCGTGGGTCCGACCGGCCTCGAGGTGATCGACGTCGCGGATCCAGCCGAGCCCATGATCGTCGGCCACGTGATGGGCGACTTCAACGACGTCAAGATCGTGCGCGGTGGCGGCAAGGTGGTCGCGTATGCAGCGCCGTCGAGGAGCCGCGATGGCACTGCGATCATCGATGTCACGATCCCGGATGCGCCTGCGTTCGTCGGGACCGTGCCCGAGTACTCGCACTCGGTGTTCGTCACGGCGACCCCGCCACGGCTCTATCTCGCGACGTACACGTCGACCGTGCCCGTCTACGACGTCACCGTGCCCCTGAGTCCGGTGCGGCTCGGCGGCGTCCCGATCATCGGCACGGAGGCTGCCGGCATCCACGACATCCACGTGCAGGGCGATCGGATCTACGCCGACAAGACGACCGACGGCGTGGTCGCGGTCGACGTCAGCGCCGGGCTCACGCAACCCGTCGAGCTCGGAAGGCTGCCCACGTCGTACAGCCACGCCACCTGGGCAGGCGTCGCAGGCGGACGGCAGATCGCGATCCACGGCGACGAAGGCATGACTCCCGAGGGCGGCGCGTTCATGCGCGTGCTCGACGCCGATCGCGCATCACCGACGTTCATGAAGGAGATCGGTCGCTACCAGTCGCGCACCGACGTCGGGATCCACAACATCCAGCTCGTCGGCGATCGCGCATACATCGCGTACTACCAGGATGGCGTGCGTGTCGTCGATCTCGCGAATCCGACCCAGCCACGCGAGATCGCGCACTTCAACACCTGGGATACCGCGATCGGATCCGGCCATCCGTTCGAGGGCGCGCTGGGGATCACGGTGGTGGGTGATCTGATCTACGTCGCGGACTCGAACCGCGGCCTCGTCATCCTGCGCGCGACGCTCTGACCGCTACTTCGTGGCTGCGAGGATCGCCGCGGCGCCCTGCGCCATCAGCTCGTCGCCGAGCCTCTGGCCAAGGAGCTCGGCATCCTCGACGGGACCGCCGACCTCGGCGCGCAGAATCGTCGATCCATCGGGCATGCCGCACATTCCGACGACGTGCAGGCCACCGCCCGCGCGGTCCATCGCGTGCGCAGCAAGCGGTGTCTGGCAACTGCCTCCCATCCGGGCGAGGAACGCTCGCTCGGCGGCGACGCGGCGCTCCTCCGCGGGATCGTGCATCGCGCGGCGGATCAGCTCCGCGGTCAAGAAGTCCTTCGCCCGGGTCTCGAGACCGAGCACGCCCTGCGCACACGCGGGGATGCTGAGCTCGAGCGGGAGGAGCTGCGTGATCCGCTCACCCATGCCGAGCCGCATCAGGCCCGCGGCGGCGAGGATGATCGCGTCGAACTCGCCGTCGTCGAGCTTCTTGATCCGGGTCGGTACGTTGCCGCGCAGCATTGCGATCTTCAGATCGGGCCGCACCGCGAGGAGCTGGCACTGCCGCCGCATGCTCGAGGTCCCGACCTTCGCGCCGTGGGGCAGCGTCTGGACGGTCACCGGCGCGCGCGCACACAACGCATCCCACGGAACCTCACGGGTGGAGACCGCAGCGAGCGCGAGACCGGGCTCGAGCTCGGCGGGCACGTCCTTCATGCTGTGAACGGCGACGTCCGCGGTCAGGTCGATCAGCGCCTGCTCGATCTCCTTGACGAACAAACCCTTGCCGCCGACCTTCGCGAGCGGCACGTCCAGGATCTTGTCGCCCTGCGTCTTGATCACGTTGAACGTGACCTCGAGTCCAGGCGAGACCGCGATCAGGCGTGCCTTGACGTGCTCGGCTTGCCACAAGGCGAGCGCGCTTCCTCGAGTTGCGATCACGATACGTTCAGTCACGTGGTTTCCCTCGGAGAAGCGATCTCGGACTCTGGCACGGACTCCGGGACTGTCGGGCCCGGATCGCTCGAATTCGCGTCGAACCCCGCTCGCGAGCCTTCGCTCGCTCGCTCCACTTCGGGCTCGAGCCCGAATAGATCACAGAGCACCTCGGCGCGGAGCGCAGCCTCGTCCGGCGGAGCATCGCGCAGCGCCGTCGTTGGGGTGTGAAGGAGCTTGTTGACCACGAGCTGAACGAGCCGCTGGATCGCCTCGCGCTGCTGCGCAAGGCTGTGATCCTTGCGCGCGAGCGTCTCGAGCGTCTTCTGGACCTCGGCATCCGCGACCTGCGCGAACTTCTCGCGCAGCGCCTTGATCGTCGGCACCACGCCCTGCGAGCGCATCCAGTGCTCGAACTGGCTCGCCTCGTGCTCGACGATCTTGCCCGCCTGCTCTGCCGCCTTCGCCCGATCGGCGAGGTTGGCCGCGACGACCTTCTCGAGGTTATCGATGTCGAACAGGTAGACCCCTTCGAAGTCGCTGATCGCGGGCTCGGCGTCCCGGGGCACGGCGATGTCGACCACGACCATCGGCCGGAACCTCCTCGCCTTGGAGACCTTCTTGAACAGCGCGCGCGTCAGGATCGGCTCGCGCGCGCCGGTCGAGCTGATCACGACGTCAGCCTCCGCGAGCAGCTTGTCGAGGTCCTCCCATGGCTTCGCGATGCCGTCGATCTCCTCGGCGAGCCGCTCGGCTTTCTGCGGTGAACGATTCGTGACGACGATGTGCGTCGTACCCTGCGAACGGAGGTGACGCGCCGCGAGCGTCGACATCTTGCCGGCGCCGACGACGAGCACGCCCTTGCCGGCGAGGTTGAACACGCGCGCCGCGAGATCCACGGCGACCGTCGAGACGTTTGCCGCGCCGCGCGCGATCGCGGTCTCCGTGCGCACGCGCTTCGCAACGCCGAACGCGCGCTCGAGACAGCGCCCGAGCACCGGGCCCGAGGTCCCTGCACCGCCGGCGACTCCGTAGGCCGCCTTGAGCTGCCCGAGGATCTGCGCCTCGCCGAGAACGAGCGAGTCGAGCGCACTCGCGACCCGGAACACGTGGCGAATCGCCGCCGGACCGACGTGATCGTAGAGGACGTCGGAGACCTCTGCGGGCGCCAGGCCGCGCTGCTCCGCGATGAACCTGCGCACCGAGCCAGCGGGATCCTGGCCCGGCTTGGCGACGCCGTAGATCTCGACGCGGTTGCACGTCGAGATCAGCAGCGCCTCGGCGACCGGCAACGTCGCCGTCATCGCCTGCAGCGTCGTCGCCAGCTCCTCGTCCCGAAAAGCGAACTTCTCGCGCACGGCGACGGGTGCAGTCCGCCAGCTGATCCCGACGACAAACAGCTCACTCACGGGCTCAGGCCACCATCCGACGCACGAGATAGATCGCGAGCACGGCGAGCGCCGCGATGAAGCCCATCAGCGTCAGCTTCGCCGCGCGCCGGCCGCGGTAGCCATAGACCTGCCGCATCACGAGCAAGCTTGCGTACGACACCCACGTGACGGCCGCGAGCGGGTACTCGAGGCGATCGAGGCTCTCGCCGAGCTTCGACACCCAGACCGCCCCGAGGATGAGCGCGATGGTGAAGATCGGAAACCCGACCCAGATCAGCCGATGCGCCAGCTTGTCGAGTGACTCGAGCGGCGCACCTTTGTCCTTGAACGCGAGCGCATCGAACTTCTTCTTGCGCAGCGCGCGCTCCTCGACGAGGTAGATCGCCGACAGCGCGCTCGCGAGCGCGAACACGCCGACCCCGATCGTCGCGAGCGAGATGTGGATCCGTCCGAGCGTGGATACATCCTCGAGCCCCGAGCCCACCGGCGTCAGCCGGGCCGCGAGCAAGAGGACGAGCGACACGGGCATGACGACCACGCCGCCGAGCGTGAGCCGGTAGCGCGTGCTGGCGAGCAGATACCCGCCCGTCACGATGAAGGCGAGAAAGCCGATCGCCTCGCGCACCGACTGTGCCGGATGCACGTGCTGCGTACCGCGCCACCCGATGTCGACTCCGTGCGCGACGAACGCGAGCCCGACCAGGCCGATCGCCAGGCCGCGGAACCGCTGGTGCCCGCCGAGCACCACGAGCAACGCCGTCGATGCGGCGGCATACGCGAACACGGCAACCCAGAACGCTGGCGAAGGCGCGACCGAAATCAAGCGGACGGTCTCGGCGACCTGGTCGACCGTCCCGACGTCGCTCACGGCGGCAACGGATCGCCGATGAAGCCATCGACGACGTCGTACGCCGTGTCGTTGTAGATCACCGAGCTGGCGAATTGCTCGGCGCCCATCGACACCAGCGCATCCTTGGTCTTCACCCGACCGATCAGATCGTGTGGATCGTGATCCTGCCCCGTGGCTCGCACGAAGTGCACCGCCGGCACCATCGCGAACTGGCGATCGAGCGCGGTCAACGTCATGCGGTCACCCTCGAGCGACGCGCGGCCTTCCGCGTTCCAGGCTTCGAGGCGCTCCAGTGAGATGAAGAGGCGTGACATCCCTGCGAATAGTGTACCGGGCCTTCGCGCGCCAAGCTACTTGGTCAGGTTGTCACGCGCCGTCCGGGGAGTTACAACGGTCCCTACCCCCGGAGGCAGCATGGCCAGCGCGAACGTCAAAGAGCTCACCGACGCCAACTTCGAGACCGAGGTCCTGAAGTCGGACGTCCCGACCCTGGTCGACTTCTGGGCCGTCTGGTGTGGTCCCTGTAAGCAGATCGCGCCGACGGTGGATGCCCTCGCCGATGAGTACAAGGGCCGCATGAACGTGGCCAAGATGGACGTCGATCACCACCAGATCGTCCCTCAGCAGTACCAGGTGCGGTCGATCCCGACCCTCCTGATCTTCAAGGGCGGCAAGGTCGTCGCCCAGCTGGTCGGCGCCCTGCCCCGCGCCAAGCTCGAAGCCGAGATTCAGAAGCACATCTAGGCGATCTCGACGGATCTCCGGGGATGCCCGTGCGTATCCTGATCCCATGAAGCTCGGGATCGCGCTCGCGATGGTGTCGGTATGGGCAATTGGCTGCTCCAAGGAGGCTCCTGCGGGTAACGACCGCCCGCCTCTCGGCAAGGAGCGAGCCGACTGCCGGCCCGACAAGTCCTGTGATCCGGGCCTGATGTGCCTCTCGAACCTGTGTGTGCAACCGCCGCCGGCGGACTGTACGGCGGTCGCCGAGGGCCTCGCCTCCTACGACCTCGGCAATTACGCCGAGCCCGAGGAGCGCGCCCCGGTCGTGGCCGCCTACAAGGCGTCGTGCGAGAAGGCCCATGTCACCAAGGAGCAAGGCGAGTGCTTCGAGAAGGCCGCCGACAAGACCGCCGCGATGATGTGTGCACCGTTCATGTTCGCGGGGGCGAAGGTCCCGGGTGCCGGCAGCGGCGGAGGGAGCGGAGATTGCCCGAAGGTGGTCGCTCGGATCCGCCAGACCATGCAGGCTCAGATGAGCCAGGTCACCGATCCGCAGACCGTGCAGATGATGACCAAGGCATTCACCGTGATGCAGGAGTCCTGCGAGCAAGACGCCTGGCCCGCCGCGCTCAAGACCTGCATCCTGCAGGCGGGCGACGGCACCGATGCGATGAGCCAGTGCAACCAGCACATGGCCCCGGATGTTCAGCAGAAGTTCGCCGAGCGGATGATGAAGATGATGCAGACGACGACGCCGACGCCGACTCCGTGATCAACCTCGAAGCGCTTCAACGCTATCGCCGAGGCGCGAGCATGGAAGGCGGCGGCTGCGGGCGCAACGCCTCGCGCTGCCGTTCGAGGAACGCGCGCAGCATCTTGGTGTCGATCGGCTTCACCAGGTGCGTCACGAACCCCGCCGCGTACGAGCGCTCGATGTCCGCGGGCTGACCGTAGCCGCTCATCGCGACCAGCGTCGTCGTCGCAAGTTTCGGCATCGCGCGAAACCGGCGCGCGAGCTCGTACCCGTCGATCTCGGGCATGCCGATGTCGAGCAGGATCACATCCGGCACCTCGCGCGCCACGGAGAGCAGCGCATCGCGACCGGTGAACAGGGTCTCGACGGTCGGTCCCCAGCTGCCGATCAGGATGGCCAGCGAGGTCGCCAGGTCCAGGTTGTCGTCGACGACCAGCACCTTCAAGGGGTCGTCGCCCCGGGCGGTCCCGTTCATCGGGGCGGTCCCGTTCATCGGGGCGGCCACCGCAATGGGCAGTTCAGGCATGGGTTCGGTAGAGCATGAACTTGCCGATCAATCGCCGGTTGTAGACCAGCGGGATGAACGCCAGCGCCGCGATGCCCTCGGTCCGGAACTGCTCCTGCAACTCGGCCAGCGATGGTTCGAGCATCACGTCGGACACGGCGATCGGCGGTGGATCGATCGCGTCGACCGGCCACGGGAAGTGCTTCTCTGCGCGCTTGCGATACTCGTCCGACAATCCACGCCACGCCACGAACCGCGCGACGTGCTCGCCATCGAGTAGCAGGACTCCGCTCCGCGTGATCCCGAGCGCCTGCTCGATCCCGTCCAGAGCGTGGGCGTAGATTTCGCGCAGCTCGTCGGCCGCTGCGACGGAGTCCACCAACCTGCTGAGCAGGGAAATCCCGTCGACAAGTCGTTCAGGTTCTCTCTGACCGGTGGAGGACATGCGTGCCTTCCCTCCTTGTGAGTGCATTCGACATGCCACGCACCCTCGCGCCGGATCCGGACCGTCCCTGCCGAGGGGCGCGTCTACGCACGTCCTCGACAAGGATGTTGTTGCCTCGGCGCACGATCCCACGCGTGGTTCCCCGGCAGATGATCCCGCTCCCGGCCTGGTCGTAGGTACGATTAGCGGATGAGCGGCGCGCTGTGATCCGGTTTGGAGACAGAACTTCCGAGGTCGCGAGCGCGACGCTCGAGCTGTTTCACCTCTACGCCGAAGAAGCGGGCTTCAACCTCGATGTCCAGCTCGCTGGCAGCGCTGACCGGCTCGCCCTCGAGGGTCGGGTGCGGACGCCTGCCCTTCCCGGTCCCAGCGAGCTGGTTGTTTGGTACGTCGACGCGCCGCGCGTGATCACGATCGACGAGGAGCACGGCACCGTGTCCGCGGAACATCCGCTGCCGCGCCTGACGGTCACCTCGCTCGACCCGGGCCGCGTCCTGATCTCAGGCACCGTGATCCTGCGCTGGAGCGCACTCTCCGGCGCGACGTCCCGCGGCTATCCGATCGAGCTCGCCCTCGACGCAGCGCTGATCACATAGAACGTCGTCACGCGCACGGCCGGCACAGACCTCACGGCTGGCCCGCGTACCTGCAGGTGTAGACAGCCGGCCAAACTAGTGAGCACTATTAGCATCATGCGTCCCGAACATCGTCCGCAACACCGAGTCCAGCTCGCTCCCACCGTTGCATCGCTGATCAAGGAGGGCGGCACCGATTCGCTCCGCAAGATCTTGGTCGACGACCAACGCATACTCACGAACGAAGAGTTCGACAGCTACGTCCAACTCGCCGACAAGGTCAATGCGAGCGGGCTCATCAAGATCACGATGATGGCGCTGGTGTGGTCGAACCGACTCAGCCGGATCGAGCGCCTCGGGCACTATCAGATGTTGCGCCGGGCCAACGGGCTCCCGCCTGGAAACGACGCGACCATCGCACGCGACACCATCGCCGAAATGATCGCGCTCAAGCGGTATCCCGACCGGTGGGCCGACGTGTGTGACGTTCGCGAGGCTCCGAAGGGCAAGCGCCTCGGCGAGACGCTGATCGCGATAGGTGCGGCGTCCTCCGAGGACGTCGACCAGGCGCTGGCGCTGCAGCGCGAGCTTCAGCGCACATGCGGCGCGAACCTCAAGCTCGGGGTCACGATGTTGTTCATGGGCATGATCTCGTTCGGCGAGTACATTCAAGGCCTCGTGATCCAGCACGGCGTTCCGTTCGAGAACCTCGACCAGGCCACCGATGCCGCGATGAAGCTCGAGCTCTAGGCTTCGAACGAAGCGCCGCGACCCGCCCTGCCCGGGCCGAGCGACCTGGTCGTCTGGTCCGTCGACGCGCCGCGCGTGGTCACGATCAGCGACGAGCACGGCACGCTCGCCGCGTCGAGCCACTCCCACGCATGACGGTCCCGGCCCTTGATCCCGGCCGCGCGCGGATCGCCGGCGTGCTTTCGCTCGTCTGGTCGCCGCTGTCGAGTGCGCCCGCGAGGAGCTATGCCGTCGAGCTCACCACCGACGCGGCGCTCGTCACCTGATCCGCAGGACGCGAAGATCGCCGAGCTCCGCAACGAACGCGTCATGATTCGGATTGCCCGGGCCACCGAGCACCGCGAATACGATCTCGCGAAACCAGCCGCGGAAGTTGCGCAGCTCGAGCAGCTCGCGGAACGTGCGCGCCACGACCGTTGGCTCATTGCCGAAGGCGCCCGCGCCCCACGCCCCGAGGATCAGCGTCTCGATTCCCTGGTCGCGCGCGATCTGGAGCACGAACCGCGACCGTCGCTGCAGCGTTGCCGCGACTTCATCGTCATGGACGCGCCCGTGCTCGCGCAGCGCACCCGCGTTCGGCGCGGCACACGTGATCACCGAGCACTCGATGGGAGCATCGAACCATCCGCCGTCATCGTCGCGGAAGAACGGCACACCCGGCGAATAGATCGCGAGATCGAGATACAGGGCCGAATGATTCGCCTTGTTACGCGCGTAGTGCGCGGGCTGCGTCAGCAAACACGGGTAGAGCGCCGACGACCGCGCGAGCGATTCTTCCTGGGCTCGCGCGCCGTCGAGGAAGCCACCGCCAGGATTCTTCGCGGACGCGAAGTTGAGGCAACCGACGTGATCGTGATTCGCAACCAATCTGCGAAGTGCCTCGATCGTGCTCTCGCCGGTCACCGAGATCGCCGTCTCGAGCACGCGCTTGCGCATGACATGTGGTGGGTACGAGCCATCCTCCGGATCGACCGGATAGCTCGCGAGATCGAGCAGCACGGTGTCGCGAGTCGCACGCTTGATCGCGTACGTGAGATCGACGATCTCGTGGCGTGCGCTGACGTAACGGCCGCTGTCGCATGCCGCGAGCGTGTGCTCCGCGATCATGATCTTCTGCGCGCGCGAGCCGGTGCCCGCCCCGCGCTGCGGCGGGAGCTCGAGGTACTCCGCCGGCACGTGATCGGTCAGCCACACACCGTTCGCCGAGCGGAAGAATACGTGACCCGCCGCCGCCATCGCGCCCGCACGGATCACGAGGACCACGGCCTTGCCGCGCCGGCCGCCGACGCGGGTCGCGGTCTCGATGTCTGCGGACATATGAACGTGGTGACGCGCGCGCTTCGTCAACCCCTCGACTCGGATCGCGGGAAGCGCGTCGGCAACGGTTCCGTGATAGAGGCGCTCGGGTGGTGCGGCCGGCGGTAGCTCGAGATCGATCTCGACCGAGTGCCCCTGGTTCGCGCGGATTCGCGTGCCGTCCGCCGAAATTGCGAAGCGCTGCTTGTCGGACGAGGCGACGATCTCGGTCAGCTCGTCCCGCGTGATCGCCACGCGGTGAGCGGCGCACGCGGCGAGCAGCGCGGCGATGTCGGTCCAGCCGGCCTCGTCGAGGACGATGCCGATCTTGCCCGGTTCGTGGCGGAGCACGAGGGACAGGAACTTGCTGGTCCGGATGGCAGACATGAACGTTGCTTGAGGAGTTGTTCTACACCACCGTTAGTGTAACTTCTACACTCAACTGCGTGAACCGACCTGCCTTGACACCCGGGTGCGCCGGGCGTCTGATCGGAGCCCACGGCCACGTACGGCATTGCAACCGGATCGCTCTCGTCGTCGTCGCTCAGTAGCCGTGCTTGCGTAGCGAGACGTTCGAGACCAGCCCCATCGCGATGAAGAACGTGACGAGCGAGCTACCGCCGTAGGAGATGAACGGCAGCGTGACGCCGACGACCGGGGCGATGCCGAGCACCATCGCGATGTTGACGAACACGTGCCAGAACGTCATCGCAGCGACCCCGACGCAGATCACGGCCCCTACACGATCGCGTGCCGACAGCGCGACATTGAGGATCCAGATCAGCAGGAACGAGAAGATCGCGATCAGGAACACCGAGCCCGCGAAGCCCCACTCCTCGGCCCACACCGAGTACGGGAAGTCGGTCCAGTGCTCGGGTACGAAGTTGAACTGGTTCTGCGTCCCTTCGAGGTAGCCCTTGCCGATGATCTTGCCGGAGCCGACGGCGAACACCGACTGGGTGGTGTGCCAGCAGTTCGCGGTCGCCGCAGACAGTCGATCGGACGCGTTGCAGTCGATGAAGCCGAGGATCCGGTTCTTCTGGTACTCGTGCATCGATTCCCACAGCACCGGGATCGAGAGGAGACCGGCGAGCGTCACGTAGACCGGCGGCCACACGCTCGGGATCGCGACGAAGCTGACGCTGAGCACGATCAGGGTCACGAGAGTGGCGGTCCCGAGGTCGGGCTGGACCGCGATCAAGCCGATCGGCACGCAGATCACGGCGAGCCGGATCAGGAGAGCGCGCGGTTCGTAGCGAGAGCTCTCACCGTCCTGGAACATCTTCGCCAGGACGAGGATCATCATCACCTTCACGAGCTCGGACGGCTGGATTCCCATGCCGCCGACGAACAACCAGCGATAGGTCGCACCGTGACGCATGTCGCCGCCGGTCGATCCCTGGATCCGCGCGAGCAACATCAGCGCGATCGCGACTCCCAGGCCGATCCACGCAAGGCGAACCAGCGCTCGGTAGTCGACGATCGTCACGACCGTGAACGCGATCGCGCCCACGATCATCCACTGGACCTGGCTGTCGAACTTCACCTGGTGGCGCAACCCGCGCGTCGCCGAGTACAGGTTGAGCAGGCCGATCGTGCAGAGCGCGAGGATCGTGCAGATCAGAGGCCAGTCCACAGCCGCGCGGAACCGCCGCCACCGGCTGACGCCCACGGTCGCACGCGGAAGCTGGAGGCCCGTTCCCCTCATTTCGGCACCGCCTTCTTCACGATCGGCGAGACCTTGGTGAAGTAGCTCTCGAGGATGCTCTTGGCGATTGGCCAGGCGACGCGTCCGCCCGAGCCACCGTGCTCGATGAACACGACGATCGCGATCTCGGGATCCTCGGCCGGTGCCCAGCCCGCGAACCAGGCGTGCGAGCGCGTGGGGTGATAGCCCTCGACGTCGCGCTCGTCCTCTTCCTTCTTCTTGCGGGTGCGGATCTCGGCGGTGCCGGTCTTGCCCATCACGGGAACCATGTCGACGTGGCCATGATCGAACGCCGTCCCACCGGGCTCGTTCGTGGCCTTCCACATCCCGCGGCGCCAGATGTCGAGCGCGTCCGGCGGAACCTTGACGTCGTGCGCAGCCTTGGGCTCGTACGCGACGATGGTGCGGCCATCGCTCGCCTCGACGCGCTCGACGACCTGCGGCACGAACAGCGTCCCGCCATTTGCGAGAGTCGCGTACGCCATCGCGGTCTGCAGCACGGTGACCTCGACGTCGCCCTGCCCGGTTGCGGCGTTGGTCGCGTAGCCGACGCGATAGCGGCCCTGCTTCTCCTCGTACCAGGCCTTGGTCGGGATCCGCCCGCCGGCATCGCCGTTGATGCCGAGGTTGGTCGGCCTGCCGAAGCCGAAGCTCCGAGCGACCTCGGCGATCCTGTCGATGCCGATGCGCTGCGCGAGCTCCCAGAAGTAGACGTTGCACGAGTGCTGGATCGCCTTGATCAGATCCATCTTGCCGTGTGAGGCATTGCAGCGGAACGGCGTGTTCGACAGGTGGTAGACGCCGGTGCAGAACACCGTCTCGTCCTCGGCGGCCTGCCCATCCTCGAGCGCGGCCAGCGCGGTGACGAACTTGAACACCGACCCCGGCGGGTAGCTCGCACGCAGCGCCTTGTCGACGAATGGCTTGCGCGGATCGGAGAGCAGGAGCGTCTCCTCGGCGCGTGTCAGGTGGCCCGTCATCACGTTCGGATCGAACGACGGCTTGGACACCAGCGCGCGGATCTTTCCGGTCTTCGGTTCCACGATCACCACGGCCGCCGCCGGCATGTGCGCGATCGCCTTCTCCGCGATCCGCTGCAGCTCGGCATCGATCGTCAGCACGAGGTTCGCGCCCGGCACTGCACCGATCACGCGATCGCCAGTGATCAACGTCTGCGCGGTCTTGTCGTCGAGCCGGTTGCCCTTCGCGTCGACCGCGTAGTGCTCGACGCCCTTCTTGCCGCGCAGGTAGTTCTCCCACGCAGACTCGAGGCCGTACCGACCGACCAGCTCGCTGGCGTCGTAGCCCTGGTTGCCGAGCTTGTCGACCTCGGCCGAGTTCATCTGCGTCATGTAGCCGATGAGGTGCGCCGCGAGATCACCCTGCGGGTAGTAGCGATACGGCTCGTGGTGGACCTCGACGCCTGGCAGCTTGGTCAATGACTGCTCGACGAGCGCGGCGCGGTCGCGGCCCTGGTCCTCGAGGACCATCACCGGCGTCTTCGGGTCGCGCTTGAGCCCGACATCGAGGCGCTCGCCGATCTTGACGATCTCGTCGTCGGTGAGACCGAGCATGCGCGCGAGCTCGGCGCGGGTCTCTGCGGTCAGCTTCGGCGCAGCGTAGATGTTGAACGCCGGGCGGTTGTCCGCGAGCGCGACGCCCTTGCGGTCGAGGATCTTGCCGCGCACCGACGGCAGATAGCGTTCCTTGACGCCCTGCGAGACAGTGCGCTCGTAGTAGCTCTCGCCGCGCATCACCTGCAGCTGCCACAGCCGGCCGATCAGCAGCGCGAACGCGGCGATCCCCACGATCGCGACCCAGCGCAGCCGCTTGTGCAGCTCGGGGAGAGACGGCCCGTAGC
>JACCQV010001095.1 GCA_013813945.1 Deltaproteobacteria bacterium
GTCAGCGGTGTGCGCAGCTCGTGCGACATGACCTGTGCGAACTCCGAGCGCCGGCGAGCGACATCGGCGGTATCACCCATGTCGCGGAGGATGACGATCGCGCCGACGGCCTCGACGCCCTCGCGCAGCGGCGTCACCACCGAGTGGAGCAGGCGATCGCCGATCCGGACTTCTTCGCGGATCGGTTGGCCATCGCCGCCGGTCGCGAGATCGAACGGATAGAACCCGACCGTGTCCTTGAGGTAGTGCGTGTCGACGTCCGCGTCGATCGGGATGCCGAGCATCTCGCGGGCCGAGCGATTGACGAACACGTCTCCGCTGCGCGTGTCCGCAATGAGCGCACCGTCCGCCATGGCATCGACGGCCGTCTGCAGAGCACTCAACGCCAGGGACATTCCGGGGTGATCATACCCAAATCAAGCGGACGACGCCTGGGTGAGACGAGTCTGGGCCCGACCAATGTGATCCGGGTGACCCTGCGTCAGCCTGCGACCGGAGAGCGGCTTAGCCGTCCTGACGGTGGAAGGTCCGCTCCAGCGCAGCGTAGAACCCGCCCTTGGCGACGAGCTCGTCGTGCTTGCCCTGCTCGATGACCTGGCCCTTGTCCATCACGACGATGAGATCAGCGTTCCGGATCGTCGAGAGGCGGTGAGCGATCACGAGGGTGGTCCGCCCCTTCATCAGCTCCGCGACTCCGCGCTCGATCAGCCCTTCGGCCTCGGGATCGACGTGTGCGGTCGCCTCGTCCAGGATCAAGATCTCGGGATCGCGAAGCAGCGCGCGGGCGAAGGCGACGAGCTGGCGCTCACCGGCAGAGAAGTTGGTACCGCGCTCTGCGACCCTGGTATCGAGGCCGCTATCCCGGCGAACGAGCGCGCGATCGAGGCCGACCCGGCGCACGGCCTCGTTCAGCGCGGTGCGGTCGTACGATTGCCCCATCTCGATGTTATCGGCCAGGGTTCCCGCAAACAGAACGACGTCCTGCGAGACCACCGTGATCCGGCGGCGGAGCTCCGCGAGCGGAATGTCGCGGAGATCCACGCCATCGAGCTGGATCGAGCCGAGGTCGCGCTCGTAGAGCCGGGTCAGCATCTTGATGACGGTGGACTTGCCAGATCCGGTGGCACCGACCACGGCGACCGTGGCGCCGCGCGGGACCTTCATGTCGACCCCGCGGAGGACCGGCTCGGCTCCGTAGCTGAAGTGGACGTTCGTCAGCTCGATGGCGGGGCCGGTGTCGGAACCAGTGCGCGGCGGCTGATCGCCGTCGGTGCGGGTCGGAGCGGCACCGCCGTCGGGCTCGTCGGTGTCGAGCAGCTGGAAGATCCGCTCGCTCGACGCCATCGCGCCCTGCATGACGGCGTACTTCTGCGACAGGTCGCGGACCGGGATGAAGAACTTCTCGATGTACTGGATGAACACGACGACAACGCCGATCAGCGCGATGTCCTCCTGGTTCATTCCCGACGCGAACCACAGCACGATCGCGACCGCGAGCGTGCCGATCGCCTCGACCACGGCGTACATCGCGGAGTCGGCGCGAATCTGGCCGAGGTACGCATCGCGGTGACCGGCGTTGATCTCGTTGTACTCGCGCTGCGCTGCTCTCGCGCGACCGAGGAGCTGGAGGACCTTGATGCCCGACAGGTGCTCCTGGGCGAACGCATTCATTCCGGCGAGCCGCACGCGAATCTGCCGGAACGATGCGCGCATCAAGCGCCGCGAGTACTCGACGAGAACGATCAGCAGCGGCAACGTGAACACGACGAGCAGCGTCAGCCAGACATCGATCAAGAACATCACGATCAAGATCGCGACCATCTTGACGAAGTCGGCGATCAACGTGATCGCGCCCTGCGCGAACATCTCGTTGAGACTCTCGATGTCGTTCGTCATCCGCGTCATCAAGCGCCCGACGGGAATGCGGTCGAAGAATGCGGCGCGCTGGGCGAGGACCTTGTCGAAGATCGCGATCCTCAGCGCGTGCATCGTGCGCTGGCCCGCGAGCTGCAGAAACCACATCTCGCAGAAGCCGGACGTGCCTTGCGCCATCACGAGCCCCATGTAGATCGCGGCATCGACCGGCAGCATCGCGATATCGCCAGTGAGGATGTGGGTCGTCAGCGCGTAGCGGAACACCATCGGCTGCGCGAGCTCGAGGGCGATCGTGAGCGGCATGAACAGCGACCACGCGAGCAGCAGCTTCCAGTGCGGGCGGACGAACGGCCACAGCCGGCGCAGCAGCGCGATGTCGTAGGCGCGGCCGAGTACGGCCTCCTCTGGCATCAGGAAGGTTCCTTCTTGATGATGTCGGTGTCGAGCTGCGTGCGATACAGCTCGCTGTAGGTCCCGCCCTGGGCGAGCAGCTGCTCGTGCGTGCCGCGAGCGACGACCTTGCCTTCGTCGAGGACGATGATCTGATCGGCGTCCTTGATCGCAGCCACGCGATGGCTGATCAGCACCGCGGTGCGGCCCGACATCACGTCGCGGAGGTTCTTGAGGATCACGCGCTCCGTCTCGGCGTCGACCGATGACAGCGAATCGTCGAGCACGAGCAGGCGTGGCGTGGAGGCGAGGGCGCGCGCGAGAGCGACCCGCTGGCGCTGGCCACCCGAGAGCGTGATGCCGCGCTCGCCCACGATGGTCGCGAGCCCTTCCGGCATCACGGCGAGGTCTCGTGTCAACCCAGCAGCGGCCGCAGCCGCCGTCACGCGCGGCTCGGTGCTGAGGTCCGCCGACGCGGCCATGCCGACGACGCGCTCGAGCTCGCGCGCCCGCGCGGCCGGGATCGCGGTGCCGCCGCCGTATCCCATGGCGACGTTGTCGGCGATCGTCGTCGAGAACAGGAACGCCTCCTGCGGTGCGTAGCCGATCTGGGCGCGCAGCGAGGCGAGGGGCAGGGTGGTGATGTCCCGGTGATCGAGGAACACGGTCCCGGCCGGCACCTCGATCAGGCGGCACAGCGCGTCGACGAGCGTGCTCTTGCCCGCGCCCGTGCGACCGACGATCGCGGTGATCGTGCCGGGGGCGAGCGTCAGGTGGATGTCGTCGAGCACCGCGCGATCGCCGTACTTGATCGTGAGGCCCTGGACCTCGACGTGCGCGGGGCGCGGGCTGTGCGCGAGCGGAGGCCCGGCGCCATCGGGAATGTCGGGCTTGGTCTGCTGGAGCTCGAGGAGCCGCATCCACGACGCGCGGCCGCGCTGCACGAGCGCGAGCAGGAACCCGAGGGTCAGCGTCGGCCACACGAGGCGCGCGAGGTACCCCGAGAAGGCGACGAGCTCGCCCTTCGACAGATCGCCGTGGATCAGCGCGCGGCCGCCGAACAGGATCAGCATCGCCATCCCGAGTGCCGCGAGCGCGTTGAGCGTCGGCCCGAGCTGGATGCGGACCTTCGCCGCTTCCATGTTGGCGACGAGCAGGCGGTCGCTGCCGGCTACGAAGCCCTTGCGGCGGACCTCCTCGAGGCCGTAGGTCTTGATCACCTGGATCGCGCCGAGGTCTTCCTGGATCCGCGACGACAGCGATCCGAGCTCGGCCTGGACCGCGCGCATCGTGCCGTGGATGCGCTTGCTCATCGCCTGACCCACCACGTAGATCAGCGGGAACGGCACGATCGCCCACAGCGTGA
>JACCQV010001102.1 GCA_013813945.1 Deltaproteobacteria bacterium
CTGGAGCATGCCGCGCGAGTAGGTCCGGGCTTCGCGATCGCGGGCCTTCGGATCGAGCCCGACACGATCGAGCGCGACGGTCAGCGCCGCACGCCCGCCGTCGATGCCGTACAGCCCGGCTACCAGCTCGAGGTTCTCGTGCGCGGTCAGCTCGCCGTAGCAAAGTGAGGCATGCGCGAGCATTCCGATCTCGCGGCGAACCTGTTCTCCGGTGACCTCGGCGCCCTTCGCGCGATAGCTGACTGCACCATCCGTGGGTCGGACGAGCGTCGACACGATCCCGAGCAGCGTGGTCTTCCCTGCCCCGTTGTGACCGAGCAGCGCCGTCATGGTGCCGGCGGTGAGGTCGAGGCTGACGCCGCCGAGGGCGCGCTCGCTGCCGTAGCGCTTGGTGAGCTTCTTGAGCTGGACCTGATCGAGCGCAGCCACGCCTAGGCGCCCCACAGTCGCTCGAGCTCGTCGATCAGCTGCTCCTTGCGGTGGCGCTCCTTGGTTGTCGAGACGCCGCGACGCTCGAGGTCGACAAGCTCGTCGAGGAGCTTGGCGCGCCGCGCCTCGCGGCCAGGCCCCAGGGCGGGATCCGTCGAAGACGTCCGCTGCAGTGCGAACCCGATGCCGCCGAGGACCATCACGAGCACGAGGATTCCGACGATCCGCGGCGCCCACACGCGCCATGCTGCTTCGGTCGGGAACCCGGAGATCGAGATCTCGATCGATTGCCCGCGATCGATGGTGATGTTCGTCACCACGAACCACGGCTCGCCGGTGGCGGCTGTCTGCGTCGCGCCTTCGACACCCTGCGGAAGTTTGACGGTCATGCCCGGCGTCGTGCGGATCTTCATCTCGCTCTGCCAGGTGCCGAGCGGGAGCTCGAACTTCCAGTCGACCTCGCCGTCTTCGATCGGCATCGAGTAGCCCGCGCGGAACTTGCGGCCACCCGGCGGGATCGGGCGCAGGATCTTGAAGCCCTCCCCGACCGCGACCGCGACTTCGGACTGATCCGCAGCGCCGATGATGGCCCCCTTGTGGTGCCTGGGCAGCTTGATCAACAGGCCATCCGGCCCGGCCTTGTACGGGGCCCACGAGTAGTTGCTGACCTCGAACATGCCCTGCACGGCGAGCAGCTGATCCTCGACGAACGAGTGCGTATCGAACGTGAACAGCGTGCGCGGATAGACGTAGATGTTCGCGCGCATCCCGACGCCTGGCACGGTCTGGATCGGTAGCGAGCGGAACAGCTGTCCGCTCATCACGGTCTGGGCGTAGAGGATCGGGCCGACGTTGTCCGCGACCTCGAAGACGGCTTCGGGCTTGCCCTGCGCCGGCCACTGCGCGGTGACGTCGAGCTTGCCACCGGCAGACAGGAGCTCCATGCCGGACGACAGCATCTGCTTGCCGTTGATCATGAGCACGGCCTTCACCTTCGGGTCCGGCTTGATCGTGATCCTGACCTTGCCGTCCATGCCCGTGGTCCCGACCCCGTTCGCGATCGGTGCATCGTTGTCGGCTCCGACCAGCCGGATCTCGATCCCGGAGAGTGGAAGGCTCGCCGATCCTGAGCCGCCCTTGATCTCGACCTCGAGCGTACCGGCCGCGAGATCAGGACGCGGGCTGTAGTTCGCCGAGCCGCGGACCTGCGACGGATCGGGTGCACCGCGCTGCGTGTTCGCGACACCGACGGGCTTCATCGTCGCGGCGTCGTACAGCGTCACGGGCGTACCCGGTTCGCCGACACCATCGATCGAGATCCGCACGCGGTTCGCGGTCACCGTCGAGGCGTCGCTCGGGATCAGCTTGCCGTAATCGTCGATCGCCGGGCTGGTCGCATCGCGCTTGTCACCGGACAGGACCACGCGCGCCCCGCCTTGCGGATCGAGGACCGTCGGCACGGAGATCAGCCGGTCGTGGCCACCGTTCCGCGGCAGCGCCGCGAGTGCGAAGTACGAGACCGCGCCGGAGACATCGAGGTCGGTGAACGTCGCGTTGCCCTCCGCATCGCTGACGAGCTTCGTGACCTTGATCGAATCGTCGGAGCCATAGGCGACGAGGTACACGTGAACGCCGACCGGAGGCTGGGTGTCCGTCGACTTGCCGTCCTTGAGCGAGAGGTTGTTGTAGGTGAGGCGCACGACGAAGGTGCCGGCCGGCAAGTTGCGATCGGGACGAGGCTGGCCGCTCATCTGCCGCGCCTCCGGCATCGCGCCCTCGGCCGGCATGCCACCGGTGCCCTCGAACGGCTTGGTCGAAAGCATCAGCCGCGTGCCGCCATCGTCGGGCACGGGGAACGTCTCGGACGAGATCTCCTTCTTGTCCGCGTCTACGATCTTCGCCTGCGCCATCGCGCCGACGGGCAAGCCGCCGAACGTTGCGCGGCCCGCAGCGTCGGTGCGCGCGACGCGGGGCTGGCCGTTGACGAGCAGCGTGACGTCGGAACCAACGACGGGCGATGACGGGCTACCCGCGACGATGCGGACCGAGATCGTGCCCTTCGCGAGCGTCCCGTCGGGCAGCGGCCGACCGATCGCTGCGGCCGGTTGTGCGCGGGCGGGATCAGGCGCGACGACGAGCGCGAGACCGAGGATCATCATCACCGCGAGCTGCTTCACGAACCTGGTCACGAGGTCGCCTCCTTGGCCTTGGGTGCGCTGTCATCGCTCGCGGCCGCGGTGGCAGCGTCGGTCGTACTCGAGTCGGTGAGCTCGTCGGTCGAGGCCTGCTCGTCGGCGGCGGCAGCGCTCGCCTCGGCCGCAGCAACACGCGCCTCCTCGGCCGCCTGCGCGGCCTTCGCAGCAGCAGCGGCTGCGTCCGCGGCGGCGGTCTTCGCGTCCTTCTTCGGCTTCTTCTTGCCCGCGCGTGCCGTGGCAGCCTCCTCCTCGGCCGCCTTCTTGGTCTTGGCTTCGATCTCGAGGCGCGCGCGGACCTCGCGCTCGATCTGCTCGCGCACGGTGCCGGCCGCGCCGGTCTCCAGGTTGTCGAGCTCGCGGATGACCTCGATCGCGCGCGCGCGGTAGATGCCGATCATCTCCTCGGCATCGGCCTTGGAGAGCTTGCCCATCTCGCGATCAAACTCCGCTTCCTTGATCGCCTTGAGCAGCGTCTTCTTCTCGCGCTCGAGCTCGCCCAGAGCGCCGAGCGAGCGGCCCCATGTCGAGTCACCGCCCGGCTCCTCGTCAGCCACCGCGACCACACCGGTCCGCCACAGCGCGTACACCGTCGACACGACGGCGAGGTGTGCGAGGCAGACGAACACCGCAGGCGGCGAGACGTAGAACTTGTTCTGCCACAGGATGAACAGCCAGCCGATCAGCAACGCGGCGAGGTACACGCCGCGCCGGATCCACTTCAACGGATCGTTGTTCGCATCGTCGTCCGCGGCAGCCATGGTCAGTCGGTCTTCGAGAGCTCGTCGTCGAGCTTGTCCGCGTAGTCGTCATCCTCGGGGCCCTTGGTCGCAAGCGCCGCGGTCGCCGCGATGGTGGTCGCCTGGCCGCGATTGACCCAGCGGCGGCCGACCGCGAACAACAGGCCGAGGCCGCCGATCACGCCGAGCGACGGGAACAGCCAGGAGAACTTGGTGCGCGGCGTGTTGAGCACGTGCTCTCCGCCGTAGAAGCTGACGAAGTCATTGAGCACGGCGTCGTACGCCTTGGTGCGGCCTGCCTCGGTCCCCAGGTCGAACAGCGGCTTGCCGTCGGGACCCTTCTGGTTGATGAAGTCGAGCACCTGGCCGCGCGACTTCGCGGCTGGCTGGCACTTGCAGTCGTGGATGCTCTCGCGCGGGCAGCCGCACATGCAGAGCAGCTCCTTCATCGCCTTCGCGGCGACCTCGTTTCCCTCGGGCCGGTTCATCGCGGCCCAGCCGACTCCGCCGTCGCCCATGCCGCCACCGGCCTTGACGTGCTCGCCGGCGCCCTGAGCGTTGGCCTGCGTCGCGAGGCCCGCGAGCAGACCACCGATCACGAGGACGATGAGACCCACGTCCGCCGCGCGTCCGAGCTTCGTCGGCCGCGGCTTCGAGGACATCCGATCGACGACACTCTGCGGGATCAGACAGACGAGCACGCCGAACGACAGCATCAAG
>JACCQV010001112.1 GCA_013813945.1 Deltaproteobacteria bacterium
ATCACGCGGAGGTCGACCTTGAAGTGATCGCGGAAGATCTGGTCGACGTAGGTGCGCTCGCCTTTGCGGAGCAGGCCGTTGTCGACAAAGATGCACGTCAGCCGGTCACCGATCGCCTTGTGGAGCAGCGCCGCCGCCACGCTCGAGTCGACGCCGCCGGAGAGCCCACAGATCACGCGGCCGTCATCTCCGACCTGCGCGCGGATCCGTGCGACTGCTTCATCGACGAACGACGCCATCGACCAGTCGCCCGCCGCGCCGCAGATTCCGAACAGCCAGTTGCTGAGCAGCTCGGCACCGCGTGGCGTGTGGACGACCTCGGGATGGAACTGAACGCAGTGGATACGCTTGGTCGCGTTCGCGAACCCCGAGTAGGTGCAGTTGTCGGACTCCGCGGTGTGCGCGAAGCCCAGGGGCAGGCCCTCGACGTGATCGCCGTGCGATGCCCACACCGAGAGCTCCTCGCCCTCGGTCACCGTCTTGAAGACACCTTCGGACTTCTTGACGCGAACCGTGGCGCGTCCGTACTCGCGCTTCTCGGCCGGTCGGACGTCACCGCCGAGGAGCTTGGCCGTCAGCTGCGCGCCGTAGCAGATGCCGAGGATCGGGATCGCGAGCTCGTAGAGCGCCGGCTGGATCGTCGGCGCACCCTCGTCGTAGACCGACGACGGACCGCCCGAGAGCACGATGCCCGTTGGCTTCATCGCGCGGAGCTGCTTGAGCTCGGGGTCGAGCGCCAGCGTGTACGGATGGATCTCGCAGTAGACCGCTTGCTCGCGGATCCGGCGCGCGATCAGCTGCGTGTACTGGGAACCGAAATCGAGGACCAGGATCAGCTGATGTGCCACGTACGTTACTCCGCTCGGTAATTCGGCGCTTCTTTGGTGATGATCACGTCGTGGACGTGGCTCTCGCGGAGCCCCGACGACGAGATCTTCACGAACCGCGCCTTCGCATGCATCTCTGCGATCGTCGCGCAGCCGAGATAACCCATCGACGCGCGCAGACCGCCGACGAGCTGATAGATCGACTCACGCAGCGGGCCCTTGTACGGGACGCGGCCCTCGATGCCTTCGGGCACGAGCTTGGCGGGCGCCTCGACATCGGACTGGAAGTAGCGGTCCTTCGACCCCTCCTTCATCGCGCCGATCGAGCCCATCCCGCGGTAGCTCTTGTACGAGCGGCCCTGGAACAAGACGATCTCGCCCGGTGCCTCATCGGTGCCGGCGAACAGCGAGCCGATCATCACCGTGTCGGCGCCCGCGGCGATTGCCTTGGCAACGTCGCCGGAGAACTTGATGCCGCCGTCCGAGATGATGGCGACGCCACTGCCCTTGGCGGCCGACACGGCATCGCCGACCGCGGTGAGCTGAGGCACGCCAACGCCTGCGACGATGCGCGTGGTGCAGATCGAGCCCGGACCGACGCCGACCTTCACGGCGTTGACGCCGCAGTCGATCAGCGCCTTGGTCGCCTCACCCGTTGCGACGTTGCCGGCCACGATCTGCAGCTTCGGAAACTTCTTGCGCGTCTGGCGCACTGCCTCGAGGACGCCTTCCGAGTGACCGTGCGCGGTGTCGAGACAGATGACGTCGCAGCCCGCAGCGATCAGCGCCTCGATCCGGTTCTCGCGATCCCCACCGACGCCGACCGCAGCGCCGACGCGGAGGCGGCCGAAGTCATCGACCGCGGCGGCCGGGTTCTCCTGTGCCTGCTCGATATCGCGAATCGTGATCAGGCCCTTGAGCTTGCCGCTGGCGTCGATCACGAGGAGCTTCTCGATGCGGTGCTTGTGGAGCAGCTCCTTCGCTTCCTCGAGCTGGACGCCGTCCTTCACCGTGACCGGGTTCTTGGTCATCAGCTCGCCGACCTGCAGATCGAGCCGACGCTCGAACCGGACGTCGCGGTTCGTGAGGATGCCGACCGGGCGATTGTCCGCATCGACGACCGGCAGGCCGCTGATCCGGTGGTGGCGCATGATCGAGAGCGCATCCTCGAGCGTGCGCGACGGCGAGATCGTCAGCGGATCGACAACGATTCCCGACTGCGCCTTCTTCACGCGGCTGACCTCGCGGGCCTGCTCGGCCACGGTCAGGTTCTTGTGAATGAAGCCCATCCCGCCCTCGCGCGCCATGCGGATCGCGGTCGCAGCCTCGGTGACCGTGTCCATCGCGGAGCTGACGAGCGGCATCCGCAGCGGGATCGCCGGCGTCAGGCGCGTGGTGACATCGACGTCGCGGGGAATGACCTCGCTGTACGCAGGTACCAGCAAGACGTCGTCGAACGTGAGCGCCTCCCTGAGCTGGTCCTCGAGCATGGCGCACCATACTCGCGGGGTATGACCCCGACAAGACGCTGGAGCCGCGAGGCCCCGGTCTGGTGCGGTCAGTCCCAGCACAACTTGCGCAACACGCCGAATTGATACCGCCCACGGTGGCACGGTCATTGATGCTGTCTCGGTGCGGGCGGGAACCACCATGAGACAACTCCTCTCTTCTATTACGTGTCTGTGCTTCGTCCTTCTCGCCGGCTGTCCCGGTACTCCTCCGGTATCGGGCGGCGATGACGAACCCGAGGTCGATGCCGGAGTCGAGGTGGATGCAGCCCCGCCGGCAGCTACCGGCCAGCGGCTGACCGGCAAGACGATGGATTACTTCACGCCCGCAACGCCCATGGCGGACTCGACCATCACCAGCGATGGCGTGCAGCCCGCGATGACCGCGACGAGCATCGTCGGGGGCGACTACGCCATCGACGGGGTGCCGACCGGGAGCAAGGTCTACTTCTCGGTGGCGCGCTCGCCGCTGTATCGCCCGACCCGCAACGTCCCGGTGACGATCGAAGGCGTGGCGGTCGTGCAGGACCTCTACATGATCACGATCGCGGACGCGAACCGCCAGTACACGACCGCGGGCCTCCCACTGCCGGTGGCCGGCAAGTCGATGCTGATCGCCGAGCTCAGGAAGAACAACGGCACGCCGCTCGATGCGATCCCTCCGGGGAACATCCTCCTGCTCGACGCGAACAACCAGCCCGTCCCGGGTACCAGCGCTCCGATCTTCATGGGTGCGACCGACGTCGATCCCCAGCTGCTACAGGCAACGATCGTCGGCGGTCGCTCGCGCGTCGCGATCCTCAATGTCCCGCCTGGCAACCACACGCTCAAGGTGACCTACACCGCGGGTGGCGGCGGCACGACGATCATGTTCGTGCCGGTGACGACGGTGGCCGATGGCGCGACCCTCGCCCAGACCGGCGGCATGGGTGGGGGTGGCGGCGGCGGCATGATCACCAACCCGACGTTCGCGACGCACATCTATCCCAAGCTCCAGAAGGCGTCGGTGGGCGGCCTCGGTTGCGCCAACTGCCACACCCTCGGTGGTCCCGCCGGCGGCGTGATCCAGTTCGACCTCGGAGCGACGATCACGCTCGAGAACATGCAGGCACGGCCCGGTTTGATCGATCTCCTCGCGCCGGCACAGTCGCTCCTCCTGACCAAGCCGCTGTACGAGCCGGCTCCCTACAATCACCCGAACGCGACGTTCATCGACATCAACGATCCCGACTACAAGCTGTTCCTGCTGTGGATCACCCAGGGGGCTCTTCCGTGAGGAAACCCCACCGAGGCACCGGCGCGCGCGCCGAGCATCGTCGCTCAGGCGCAGCGCGTTAGCTCTCGGTAATCCCGTCGCCGGGTACGGGCCTGGTGATTGCTGTTCTCTGGATCACCAACCGGAGGACATCATGACGAGGCTGCCCCGCTTCCTCACGCCGCTCGTCGTCGCGCTCGCGGTCGCAGCTGGCTGCACAGGCAGCTCGACCATGGTTGTCCGCAACGATGCGCCACCCGCGCATCGCGCCGAGCGCGTCGAGTATCGACCGGGTCACGTCTACGTCGCAGGCCACTGGGAGCGTCGCGGCGATCGGCGGTGGACGTGGATCCCGGGCTACTACGAACGCGAGCGTCCCGGCTTCGTCTACATCGAAGGCCGCTGGCGCAGCGATCGCGGTGGCCATGTCTGGGTCGATGGCCAGTGGCGGCGGCGCGAAGGCGTGGTGATCCGGGAGCGGCGCCGGCAATAGTGGCGCTCGGAATTCACTAGACGCTGATGACTGACCGCGGCAGGCCTCGCGATCGGCTCCGTCGGGACCGATCGCCCTGCAACGCCTCCATCGGCTATCGTGCCGCGGTGACCCGCGCCGAGCTGATCGCCTTTCTTCAAGAGACCAGGCTCGCCGTGCAGGCCTCGGTGCATCCAGACGGCGCACCGCAGGCGGCGGTCGTTGGGGTCGCGGTCACGGACCAGCTCGAGCTCGTGTTCGACACCCTGATGACCTCCCGCAAGTACGACAATCTCCGCCGCGATCCACGCTGCGCGATCACGTGGTGGGCGGCAGCAACCACGGTGCAGATCGAGGGCACCGCCGATCTGCCCACCGGCGCCGAGCTCGATCGACTGCGCGCGTCCTATCTCGCAACGTTTCCCGATGGCCACGAGCGAATCACGGATCCCGCGATCGCGTATGTGAGGATCCGTCCATCGTGGATCCGCGTGAGCGACTTCGCGACCGTGCCGCCGAAGGTGTTCGAGGTCCCGGCGTGACGACCACGATCGCGGTGTTCGGCGCGGGCGCGATCGGCTGCTGGCTCGGCGGCCGCCTCGCGAGCGGCGGCGCAGCCGTGACGCTGATCGGCCGCCCGCGCGTGCACGGAGAGATCGCGAACGGTCTGTGCCTCACCGAGCTGAATGGTCCTCCCCACCAGCTTGGCGTGCTCGCGGCCGGCGCAGCACCGGTGGAGTCTCCGCACGTGTTCGCCACCACCGACCCCGGCATCGCCGCGACCGCGACGGTCACGCTCGTGAGCGTGAAGTCTGCGCAGACCGCCGAAGCCGGAGCGACGCTGGCGCGCGTGCTGCCCGATGGCGCACTCGTCGTCAGCATGCAGAACGGTGTGCGCAATGCCGGGATCCTGCGCGAGGCCCTGCCCGGCCGCGTCGTGCTCACCGGCATGGTGCCGTGGAATGTCGCGCGCCTCGGGCCGGGTGCGTATCACCGCGGATCGTCAGGCACGCTGATGATCGGGAATCACACCCGCGGCGCGCCGCTCTACAAGGCGCTCGGTGCCGCGGCCATCACGTATCAGACCCGGACCGACATGCTCGCCGTTCAGTGGGCGAAGCTCTTGCTGAACCTCAACAACGCGATCAACGCGCTCTCCGGTCTCCCGCTCGCAGCAGAGCTCTCGCAGCGATCGTTTCGGCGCTGCCTCGCCCACGCGCAGCGTGAAGCGATCGAGCTGATCGATGCAGCGAACATGGAGCTCGCACGACTCACCGTTCTGCCGCCACGCTGGATGCCGCGCATGCTGGAGTTGCCCGACGGCGTGTTCCGCCTGCTCGCGGCAAAGACCGTCGCGATCGATCCGCAGGCGCGCTCGTCGATGTGGGACGACCTCGAGGCGAAGCGACCGACCGAGATCGACCAGCTCCAGGGAGAGGTCGTCGAGCTCGGCCAGCGCCTCGAGCGCCCCGTGCCAATCAATGCCACCCTCCTGCGCCTGATCCGCGAGGCCGAGGCGGGCGGCAAGCGCGACTTCACCGGTGACGAGCTGCTCGCTGCGCTATCATCGGGGTCGCCATGAGGATCGCGCTTCTGCTCGTGCTTGCCGCCGGTTGCATCCCCGCTGCCGGGCCGCCACCCGAGAGCGACTACGACGACTACGACGATGATGGCTGGACCGGATCCGGTGGCGATCCGTTCTACGGCTGCCGGCGGGACAGCGAGTGTGGCAGCCAGGTCTGTGCGCGCGACGGCGCGTGCTATCCGGCGACGAGCATCCGCGCGGTCGTCACGACGTGGACCGTCGGCGGCGAGGTCGCGACCACCGCGAGCTGCACGACTCACCCCGATCTGTTCATCCGGTTCGCGACGACGAACGGCGAGTCGTTCGGCTACTCGCCGGTGCCGTGCCGGAACGGCAAGTTCACCATCGACAAGCTGCCGATGTCGTATTCGCGCGTCGAGCTCGGTGGCAACGGCTCGGGCTTCGGGACCTCGGCGACGATCACGAGCACCGGCACCGCGATGATCGACCTGCCATAGCGCTCACGCCGCCCACACCACAACCGCGAGCGCACCGCCGACACTCGCGACGACGAGGCCGTCGAGGAAGCGGCCGTAGCTCTGGAGCCGCTGGCGCAGCGGGGCCTTGCCTGGGTGATCCTCGAGCGGGAGCTCTGCGCGCCGGAGCTGGCGCACCAGCGCGTCGAAGCGATCCCAGTCGCGCCCCGCAATGAACCACTTCGACCCACGCTTGGCCTCGAGCGCGATGCCGTCTGCATAGATATGCGCGCAGGTCAGCTTCGCCTTCGGTTGCGTGAAGCCGAGTGACGTCCACCCCCAGCGCACGCCATCGCGGTTGATCGCGATCTTCGCGCTGCGGATCGCGAGTGCAAGACCGGTGAACATCAAGAACGCGACCGGCAACACGACCTGGGTGCTCGAACCACGTCGCCAGGGGTGCCTGGACACGAGGTACCAGG
>JACCQV010001131.1 GCA_013813945.1 Deltaproteobacteria bacterium
CTGGAGCACGAGCGGACCCTGGACCCGGACCGCACCCGTCTGGCCGGCCTCACCGCGGCGGACGAGTCCACCCTTCTCGCACCGCCATGATCGCCAGGACCGGGACCTGCGCGCCATCCGTGGCGGGGATGTCCCAGTCCTGCCGATCACCGGCCGTGGGTGGCAGGCTGGCCGCGTGCAGATCACCCATTTCGGCCACTCGTGCGTGTTGCTGGACACCGGGGCGGCGCGGCTGCTGATCGACCCGGGCAGTTTCGCATCGGGCTTCGAGCCGCTCACGGCCCTGGACGCGGTGCTCGTCACCCACCAGCATCCCGACCATCTCGACGTCGAGCGCCTGGTCCCGCTGCTGCGGGCGAACCCGGCCGCCCGCCTCGTCGTGGACGGCGGCACGTCCGGACAGGTGGGCGACGTGGACCACGAGGTCGTGGCGCCCGGGGAGTCGGTGCTGGTCGCGGGGGCGCGCGTCGACGTCCTCGGCGGGCAGCACGCGGTGATCCACCCCGAGATCCCGGTGATCCCCAACAACGCCTACCTCGTCGACGGCACGCACCTGCACCCCGGCGACGCGTTCCCGGAGGTGCCCGCCCCCGTCGACGTGCTGTTCCTGCCCACCGCCGCGCCCTGGCTCAAGGCCGCGGAGTGCGTCGACCACCTGCGCGCCGTGGCGCCGCGCACGGCCGTCCCGATCCACCAGGGCCTGCTCGCCCGGCCGCAGGTGTTCTACACCCTGTTCACGAACCTGGCGCCACCCGAGACCGAGGTGAAGGTGCTGGAGGAAGGCGTGGCAGTCGACCTCTGATCCGGGTCAGGCGGCCCGGGTCGTGGCGGGCAGGCGGTAGGTCGACGCCTGTGCGCCTTCCGTCAGTGCGGCGTCGATCGCCGTCAGGGCCGCCTCCACGCGGGAAGCGCGCTTCAGGTCCTTCGCGCGGACGTTGATGCGCACCAGCCCACCCCGGCGCGCGAGCCGGCCGACCTCGGCGACGAGCACGCGGCAGCGCCACGCCTCGGCGGCCTTCGCGTCGTCGGCGGCCTTCGCGTCGGCAGCGGCCTTGTCGGCGGTCGCCTGATCCTCGGTGGTCATGGTCTCGGTGGGCGTCGTGGCGGGCTTGCTCGAGCCGCCGCAGCCTGCAATGACCGGAGTCGCGAGCATCGCGCCCGCAAAGACCACCGTCCGCCAGATCGTGTTCGAGAATGCCGCGCGCTTCGCCATGGTCAGTCCCCCCTGTGAGTCAGGGACGATGACACCGCGCCGACCCAAATGCCAGCGCGCCGGAGCGGCCCGCTCAGCTCAGGACGAAGCCGCGACCCATGCCGCCGCCACCGTCGCCGTTCGGGCGCGGCCGTTCGCCGGCACACGGATCGGGCTCGACGCCGGCACACGGATCGGGCGTCGCGGCCTCGGTGCCGGCTGCGGCGGGATCGGTCGCTGCGGGATCCGCGGCCACCGGGCTCGTGTTCCCCGGCGTGGTCGCTGCCTGCTTCTTGCCACATGCACCCGTGCCGAGCATCGCGCCCGCAAACACCACCGTCCGGAAGATCGTCTTCGCCGTGTCTCGCTTCATGGACTCCGAGCCTATCTCATTCGTCGGGCGAGGGGAGCCTGATCGCGGGGCTCGACAGGGCGGGTGTGGGTCCGGCGGCCATCATGCCGCGCATCCGCTTGACCAGCTCGGCGACGATCGCTTGCGACATCTCGGGCCGCTCCGACATCACGCGCTTGAAGCCCTCGCCGGGGACGCGCAGCATCCGGGTCCGCTCGTTCGCGCGTACCGTGGCGGAGCGCGGCGATGCATCGAGCACCGCCATCTCGCCGATGCACGCACCGCTCCCGAGCTGGGACAGCACGCGCTCGGGGCGATCGCCAGTTCCGCCGGTGAACACCGTCACCTCACCCTTCACGATCAGATACACGGCATCGCCCGGATCGCCCTCGCGGAACACGTCGCGTCCCGGTTCGACCCGTCGCTCCTCGACGATGTCCGCGAGCTCCTCGAGATCGTCGGGATCGAGCTCCGAGAAGATCGGTACCTGCCGGATCAACATCATCTTCTCGATCACGGTGAGTGAAGCCATCGCGGCGTTGGCATCGAGCGTCGCATAGACACCCGGCTTGCCGACGCCGTGCTTGGTCTGCGCGAACATCGACGGATCGAGTGCGGGGAGCTCGTTCGAGGTCGTGCCGGAGACGGCGCGCACGGCCGCATGCCGAACCCGCGCGTCGGGATCATCGAGCACCTTGGCGAGCAGGTCGCGGGTCAGCCGGCTCTTCGCGCCCATCGCGCGCACACCGGCCTCGCGCACGATCGGCTCGGCATCCCCGATCAGCTCGAGGAGCTTGGCCCGCGCGAGGTCGTCCTCGAAGCGCGACAGCAGCATCGCGCACACGGCGCGGAGGTGGCGCGACGAATCGTTCGCGATCGCGAGGATCGGTGCCGGCTGCAGCTGACCCTGCGTTCCACGATGGAGGCGGGCGAGTGACTCGACGAGCGGTACCCGGAGCGCAACATCGACACCGTCGAGCGCGTCGAGCGACGCCATCCGCACGATGCCACGCGCGGTGGCCTGCGCACGGACCTGCTCGACCTCGGGCTTCTGCGTCATCACGGCGAGCACGCCGAGCGCGTTGATCGCATGCTCGTGTGCGCGATGCTTCGCGAGGTGCCGCACGAGTGACAGGCTGGCGGACTCGCTATGGTCCGCGTTGGGCTGATTCGCCGCTTCGGTCGCTGCGACGAGTCGCCCGATCTCCGCGAGCTCTGCATCGTAGATGGCCGCGATCGGGCCGCCGGGTGCGAGGACGTGCGCGAGCTCGTCCGTCTCCTCCGCTTCGGAGACGCCGCGGTCGACGCGCAACGTTTGCAAGCTCTGCGCGGTCGGCGAGCTGCCGAGGCGCGCGGCCTCCATCACGAGACGGGTGAGGTCCTTGCGATACTGCTCGCGCGCGAGCCGGGTCTCGGCCGAGCCCTGGTACGCCGGATCGAACAGCTGGCGCTCCTCTCCGGAGAGCTCGCCGATGATCTTCTGGTGGTCCTTGTCGGAGATGCCGAGCTGTGCGCGCAGGCTGTCGAGCAGCTGCATCTCGTTTCGCGTCACCAGGCCGTCGGCGACCATCTCGCGGATCGTCTCCTTGTACGCGCGCAGCCGTGCCTCGCGCTGCTTGGTGCGCTCGGTATGGAGGAGATAGATGTCCTTGAGATCGTCGGATGGTGGCGCGTCGCCCCATTCCCATTTCTTGAGGATCTTCTGCGCGAACTTCTCGTGAACATGCTGGTCCTCGCGGCGCGTGAACCGGCGCACGAAGATCGCCGTCGACGAAAACACGACGAGCAGACCCCAGCCCGTGACGACCCAGCCCGGCAAGCTCCGCAGCGATGGCTGACCGGCGAACAGATAGAACGCGTTGAAGCCGGCGAGCCCGCAGAACGCGAGCATGCCGTGGCGGATCCGGTTGGTGATCGCTGCCCGTGTGTCGGCGGTGGTCTCGCTCGGCAGGCTCCTGGTGCGAGCCCGGATGATCACGCTCTCGATCACCGAGAACACGAGGAAGCTGGCGACGGCGAAGCCGATCAACGTCAGCGGCGCCGCGACGATCCGTGGGATGGCGGGCGCGAACGTGAAGCCCGGCGCGAGCATCTGCGAGGGCAGATCGCGCTCGTAGGCCCACGTGCCGAGGAAGTACGAGTCCCAGTCGCCGGCGGCCAGGTAGAAGTAGGCGTAGAACGCGACGACGATGCCCGGCCACGCGAAGTACGCGATGCGCCGTGGGCGATCGGTCGCTTCCTTCCAGTACCCCTGCTCGAGATCGATATCGGGGCAGTGCTTCTTGCACGCGACGCACGGCGCGCACTGTGACGTCCCTTCCGCCGACGCGGAGCCGCGCGCGGGCTCGGTGTAGATCTTCTCGACGAGGCCGACCGGGCACAGGAAGTTGCACCACGTCTTGCCGCCGAAGACGAAGCTCGTGACGATCGCCGCGAGCACCACGACGCCGAGAAAGCCGGCGAGCCAGAGGTCGCTGCCATTCGTCGCGACGAGGCGCAGCGTGAGCGCGACGAGCATGAAGCCGAGCTGAACGAGCACGTAGTTCTTGCTCATCCAGTCGCCCATCTTGCGGGTGCCGGGCTTGCCGAACAGGCGACCGAGCTGGCCCATCACCGCGAGCGGGCAGAGCCGCCGCCACAGGTGATAGCCGAACGTCATCCAGAAGAACGGCAGCGCCGCGATCGCGACCGTCCACAGCAGACGATTGCCGTGGCGCACGCCGAGGATCGTCGGAATCGTCGCAGCGAGCGCCAGCACGAGGACGATGCGCGCCGCGGTCACCCAGTTCGGCGCGGTACCGCCGTCGGTGAACGCTGCCCAGCCACCGGCGCGAGCCTTCTCGGCCTTGCCCGCGGGCTTCCCATCAGCCATGGGAAGCTTCTTCTTCTCAGGCTTGGCGGGTGCGGCGCTCATCTAGTTCGTGAACGGGCAGGTCAGTCCCTTCGCCGCATCAGCGCCGAGGAACTGCTCGTAGTTCTGCTTCGCCCGGCACTCCTGGTGCTTGAGGAACTCGAGCGTGAACTCCTCCCAGTGCGTGGTCGGGACGATCACGAAGTTGAGGGTCGCGATCTTCTTGTTGCGCGTCTTCGGAAGGCCCTGGCTCGGATCCGTATTCGCGGGATCGGAGTAGTCGTGCATGCCGAAGTTGCGGATATGGCACTGCGAGCAGGTCATGCCGTTCTCCTCGCCGACATCGCGTCGGCCATCGTCGAGCGCGAGGTCCGCGACCATGAACTTGTTCTTGTGCTCGACGTAGAGGTGGTTGGACTCGACACGGGCGCCCTTGACCTTGTCGCCGGTCATATCCGGCAGGTCGACGAAGCCGAGCGTCTTGCGACAGAGGACATCGTGACCGGGCGCCAGTTGCTTGTCGCCCTTGATCCATCGAGGTCCGCAGGTCGGCACCCAGCTCGTCTTGTCATCCGACGGCTTCGTCGCGGTCCAGAAGCCGGGGATGATCACGTTCGTGTACTGCTGGGTCGTTCCTTCGGGAGTGATGAACGGCTTCATCGCGCTCCAGCCCCAGCCATCGCCGTGCTTGTAGGTGCCGTCCGGGTTGCGCGCGGAGCCTCCGCCCATGCGGGCTTCGAGCGCGATGCCGATCGCGAACGTCTTGAGGTACGGCGCGGTCTTCGTGTCGTCGTACGCCATGAGCTCGTTCACGAACGCCGCGACTGCCTTGCCATGCGCCGCCTGGTTCTTGAGGAACTTCTCGTTCGCCGCGCCGAAATCGAGCAGGTGCTTCGCGACGAGGCGGAGGAACACCGTGTTGTTCGCGGTGCGCTCCTCGGCGGGGCGCGGCAACGCCGGCACGAACTCCGTCACCGGACGGATCCGGAACATCGCGAACACCGGCTCGGGTGCATTCACCGCCTGATAGACGACGCGGAGCTCGGTCCACGCCCGATCGATCCGCGGGCGGATCGTGACGATCTTCCAGGCCTTCGGATCGCCGAACACGGCCTTGTCGAACTCCGGCGCCTTCGGATCGAGACGCGGGTTGCCCTGGGTCTGCGAGAACGCGCTGAGGAACCCCTCGAACAGCACCGTCTTGTCGAGCTTGCCGGTCAGCGCCGCCGCCTTCGCCTTGTCGAACTGCGGCTTGAAGCCCTCGGCGGCGACGAGCAGCATCTTGTCGAGTGGCCAGTCCTTGTTGACCTGCTCGAGCCGCTTGGGCTGGCGGATCATCAGCAGCGTCTCGATCACAGCGGACTTCTGCTCGGCGACCGGAATCGGCTGCTTCTTTGGGGTGACCTCGATGGTCCAGGTCACCGACTCGGAGCCCTTGCGGGCCGGCTGGGTGACGAGCAGCGTGAAGTCGACGCTCGGCATATCAGCCTTCGTCGGAGTCCACGTCACGGTCTGGGTGATCGGATCGAACTTGGCCGACGCCGGCATCTTGGTGACCTCGACGCGCGTGTCGTCGAGATCCTGATCGATCGCGGTCGTCGCGAAGCTGACCGTCTGGCCGACCCCGACCTTCTTGAACTGGGGTTCGAACAGCTCGGGCGGACGATCCGGAGCCGGTGGTTCGACGGGCTTGATCGGTTCGGGCGGCACGACGGTGACCGCAGCCGAGCCGGATCCGGAACCTGGACCCGGCGGCGGCGCCGGGGTCTTGCCACCGCACGCGTTGATCGTCGTCAGCGAAAACAACCCGAGAAGAACCAGGCCTCTAGCGTTCCCCATGCGTCGGGCATCGTACCACCGCGATTCCCGAGCAGGGCGCGCTCGACGACCGGCGCGCCGCCGAGCAGGAATTGACTGCCTGTAACCGCAGGCCGGCACACCACAGCTGCGCTTGCGAAGAAGTCCGATGCCCTGACCAGTCGTACGCACCTGCTCTACAAGCGGGCGTTCAAGCGCCGACGATGGAGGCCGCGACGCGCGTCTTCGTTCAGCTGTTCGATTGTCAGAGAGCAACGCGTCCGTTCCCGCCCGGACTGATCGACGTTCAGTCCCCGCCGGGACTGAGCGGCAGGTCGAACACGAGCTGGTCGGGCGCCGTGCCGCGGATGCTGAGCACACCGTCGTGAAGCAATTTATGGTGGCCGTCGCACAGCAAGACGAGTCCGGACAGCGCATGACCGCCGCCGTCGGAGCGCCGCAGCAAATGATGCACTTCGAGGTATCGGCACGATCGACAGCCCGGCACGACGCACTGGAACTTGTCGCGGACGAACACCTTGCGCCGCGTTCCGATGGGGATCTCCGAGCGAAGCCGGTCCGGCTCCTCGCGCTCGAGATCGCCGATGTGCTCGCAGTCGCAGAGCGCTCGCTCCAGCGCCTGCGGCGACAGCTCGGCCTCGATCCCGGCGGCGACCACGTGGCCGCGCTTGCACTCGCGGCAGGTCGTCACGGCATGCTGGTACGCAGGCTTACTCGGCTCGTCCGCCACGACCGGTGGCCGCAGCACCGCGAGAGAGGCGCGGCGGACGAACTCGTCGTTGGTGCACGTGCCGCCGTTCCCTTCGGCGAAAGCGATCCTCGCCTGTTTGTGCATCGCGTAGACCTCCGCCGAGATGTCATCGAGCACGATCCGGTAGCGAACCTTTTTCGGATCCACCGGATCGCTGGGCAGATCACCCTTGGACTTGCCGCGGACCATCTGCTGGACCTCGCTCGAGGTCTTGCCGTCGGCGGCATCGAGCCACGCGCCTTCGGTCCGGGTGGTCACCACGCGCGTGAGCTCGCGGACGCTCGTCCACGGAAGCTCGCCTGCGCGAAACTGCTCGGCGATGCCCGGCAGCTCGAGGAGCTCGTGGGCGACG
>JACCQV010001139.1 GCA_013813945.1 Deltaproteobacteria bacterium
CTCGTGCATCGCGAGCTGCTGCTTGTTCTCCTCGAGCTGCGTCTTGGCCTTGGTGAGCTGCAGCGCGAACGTGCCAGCGGTCTCGCGATCGCCCGCCTTCAGGTAGGCCTTGGCTTGCGCGGTCAACTTCGAGACCGAGGTCTCGCCTTCCTTGACCTGGCGACCGACGCGCTCGACGAGCCCGCGGTACTGCTCGAGGCCGATGCGGCCTTCCTTCAGTTGCTCGACCGCCTGGTCGTACTCGTATTGCATCTGGGCGATCGGGTCGGCCTCCCAGAAGTAATTCGCGAGCTTGTTGAGCTGAGCCCTGATTGCGCCAAAGAATTTTCCGAGAATCATCGAGGTCCTCCGCGGGACCCAGAAGGTACGAAGGACACGTAGTTACCTCAAGCCAAGTGGGCAGGATCCTTTCATTCAGAGGTCGATGATCCCGAGAACCAGCTCCGGACGGGTGCGCGACGCGATGTTCGATCGCACGACCGTCCCAGCGGATCTCGTGCGGTAGGGTAGGGCGGTCATGGTTCCCTGGAAGGTGCTCGAGACCGTGGCGACGAGCGAGGGCGAGCTCCAGTTGCGCCAGCGCAATCCACGCGAGTTCTTGATCACGATCGACGGCCGCGTGCTGATGACGAGCGCCGAGCAGGCATCGGAGCAGGCGGTCGCGACGCTCGCCTGCAAGCACCTCGCGGCGCAGAAGGCGCCGCGCGTTCTGATCGGCGGCCTCGGCATGGCGTACACGGTGCGAGCCGCGCTCGACGTGCTGCCGAAGAGCGCGAAGGTCGTCGTCTCCGAGCTCACCGCGCAGGTCGAGACCTGGTGCCGCGGTCCGCTCTCGGTGCTCACCCGTCGCGCGGTGCACGACCCCCGCGTGCGGGTCGTGATCCAGGACGTCGCGCGCGTGATCGAGCACGCACCTGCGGGTCACTACGATGCGATCGTCCTCGATCTCTATGAGGGCCCGCACCTGGCGCAGAAGCGGCTCAACGATCCGTTCTACGGCCGCGCCGCTCTCGAGCGTAGCTTTGCGGCCCTCGCGCCCGGTGGCGTGCTCGCGATCTGGTCGGAGGAGATCAACGCCATCTTCAAGAAGCGGATGATCGACGCTGGCTTCGAGACGACCGTCCACCACCCGGGCGGCAGTCGCGCGTACGTGGTGTACCTCGGCCGGCGCGCCGAGGTCAGGGCGGCGGGGCGGGGCGACCGCGGCGGCGGTGCCGCCCGATCGAGGGCCCGACGCTGAACCGACGCGCGCTACACTAGGCGTGCCGTGACGAGAGACCTGACGACAGGGCTGCGCGATCTCGGCCGAGGCTTCGACTTCGTGAAGCGCCATCCGTCGTTGTGGAAGTGGATCATCGCGCCGTCGGTCATCACGCTCCTGCTCCTGATCGGGGCGGTGATCGGTGTTGCCGCGCTGACGGAGCCGCTCGTCAGCTGGGTCACCTCACACCTGCCATCGTGGCTCGAGTCGGTCGCGGGCGTGATCTTGACGATCGTCGTGGTGATCGGGCTGTCGCTCGCCGCGCTGCTGGTGTTCGTCTCCGTCGCCGGCATGGTCGCGGGCCCGTTCAACGAGCTGCTGTCCGAGGAGGTCGAGGCGCGGCTCACCGGCAAGCCCACCGGGCCGTTCTCGCTCGCGGCATTCCTGCGCGGCGCGGTGATCGGAATTATTCACGGGCTACGGCGTCTCATGGTCGCGCTGTTCGGCATCGTCCTGCTGTTCGCGCTCGGCCTGATTCCGGTGATCGGTACGATCGCGGCCGCCGTGATCGCGGTGTGGCTTGCCGGCCGAGGTGCTGCGTACGACGCCTACGACGCCGTGCTGTCACGCCGCGAGATGCCGTACCGCGACAAGCTCGCGTACCTCGATCGTCATCGCAGCCGGACCCTCGGTCTCGGCGTCACCATCGCCGGCATGTTGCTCGTGCCGGGCCTCAACCTGGTGGCGCTCGGCCTCGGCGCGGTCGGCGCGACGCTCGCCAGTCACGACCTGGCGGCGCAGGGCACTCAGAACAGAGCTTGAGCTTCGAGTCCGATCATGACGCCGAGGTTGTCGACGGAGTGATAGCGGTGCCCGACGAGATCGATCGCGGGCGCGTGGCCTGGATTCACCTCGCGGGTCCCCGGATTGACGACATCATTGGTCGAGTCCTCGCAGGCGCTCGTCGTTCCACCGCACGTGGGGAGATCGATGCCGGCATCCGCGAAGCTGATCACGTGATCGGTCTTCCACGCGATATCGACGACGGCTGCGAACCGCACGTGCTCGCCGAGTGATGCGCGGACGGCGACCCGGCCCGCGGTCTCGAGGTAGTTCTCCACGTTGGAGATGCCGGGATGGCTCATCGCCTGGACGCCCGGCTCCACCGGATCGCGATCGAGGATCAATGGACCGGTGCCGCGGCTGTCACCGGCGTACGCGAACACTTCCCACATCTCGCTGTACTGCCTGCCCTCGAAGTGGCCGACGATGCGGCCTCCCAGATCGAGCGAGATCCGGTTACCGGTGAGCTTGTCGTTCATCACGTAGGTCTCGACGCCGAACGCCGCGCCGCCCTGCTGCGAGGCCTTGTAGTTCGTGGTCCCGAAGCCGGGGTCCTGGTACAGCGACTTGGACCTCGCCGCGATCGGCGTCTGCCAGAACAGCTCGAACCAGCCCTCGGTCCAGCGGAACTGGCGATCGATGCTGGTCCACAGCCGGAGCTCGTGGACGCCCCGACTGACCCCGGTCTCGGAGTGAGGATCGAGCGAGTCGAACCGCATCACCTTGCCGACCGCGAACCGCATCTCGGCGCCGATCTTCCAGGTGGGCTTGGTGTCGTCGCGGCGCTGGTTCATCGGTGCGAGGTTGAGCCCGACGTGGATCTGATCGAGACCCTTGCGGCTGATCCCGCGAAACACGAGATCACCGGGCGGCGGCGTCGATGGATCGCGCGCATCGAAGCCCTGCGCGGGCAACAGGCCACCGGTGGCCTCGTCGCGGCCCGCGCCTTCGAGCTCGAGCTCGCGCGCCTGGGCGACCACGATCGGCAGCGCGACCGAGAGCCAGGTATCGCGGAAGATCCCGACCTCCGCGCGCGGCGTCAGCAGATGCCGGTACTGGTGGAACGCGAGCTGCTTGCTACGCGGAATGCCGGCGAGTGGGCCAGCACTCGGATCGCCGACGTTCTCGCGCAGGATCACCGACGACGACAGCTCGTACGCATAGTCGAGCCGCATGTGCAGGCTCATCGGCGCGCCCTCGACACCCGCGCTCGGCACGAGGTGGTCCGGGTTCGCGTGGACCGGGCGGGAGACGCCGGCCACGACCCCGACAATCGCTAGCGTTCGCAGCAGCACCGGGGAAAACGGTAACACGCGTCAGGCCTCCTTATCGCGAAGCCCGAGCTCCTTCATCTTCATCTGCAGGCTCTTGCGGCTGATCTTGAGCAGCCGTGCGGCCTGGGTCACGTTGCCGCCGGTCTCGTCGAGCGCCTTGATGATCAGCTCGCGCTCGACGCGCGACGTCTCTGCCCGGACGATGTCCTTGAGCGATCCCGACGGCGCGCCCGCGAGCTCGGCGGTCACCGCATCATCGTCCTCGAGATCGTCGTCGAGGATCGGGGCCATCGCACCGCTGGTGGTCGTCCGCGACGAGATCGGCACATCAGGCGCGCTCGAGGTCAGCTGGAGGTCGACGCGCTCGATGCGCTCGCCCTTGCAGAACAGGATCGTTCGCTCGAGGACATTCTCGAGCTCGCGGATGTTGCCCGGCCAGTTGTGACCCTCCAGCGCCTGGACCGCGTCGTCTGCGATGCCCTGGATGTTCTTCTTCAGGCGCTCGTTGAACTTCTTGATGATGTGCTCGACGAGCAGCGGGATGTCGCTCTTGCGAAACCGCAGCGCCGGGATCTGGAGCGGGACCACGTTGAGCCGGTAGTAGAGATCGTCGCGGAAGTTTCCGTTCTTGATCTCCTGCTCGAGATCGCGGTTCGTCGCGGTGATCAGGCGGACGTTCACCTTCAGCGTCTTGATGCCGCCGA
>JACCQV010001143.1 GCA_013813945.1 Deltaproteobacteria bacterium
GCGTCACTTCCACTCACCGTGCCGCGGCCGTAGCCGGTGCGAGCCTCGCGCTGGCGCAGATCGTTCTCGTCGAGCTCGCGGATCTGCAGCGTCATTCCCTTGCCGGGCGCAATGCCGACGGGAATCACGTCGAGATAGAGGTTGATGGAGTCGTCCTTGTTGGTGAACCCGCTACCGATCTTCATGAACCACGACCCCTGGCCGTCGCGCTTCTGGATCGGCGTCAGCACCTTGTACATTTTCTTCTGCATGCGGCCATGCCGAGCAACGCCGGTGCCAGGTGTAACGTCGTGATCTCCCGCGACCGCGCGTGCGGAAGGTCCGGACATCGGACGCGGGTGGCCGGATCCGCGAACGAACCCGGACACGCGCAGCTCAGCGACCCAGCGTCACGTCGAGTCGCGCAGTGCCAGTGCCGACCTTGACTGACTTCTTCACGATCACGGGCGCACCGTAACCGAGCAAGCCGCCGTTGACCGTCGGAACCGGGGGCTGCCAGATGATCACGTCGTACGTGCCCGGTGCGAGCTCGTCGATCCGGAACCGGCCGTGGTCATCGGTGATCGCGTAATACGGCGTGTCGACGGCGACCACCCATGCCGCCCCGAGCATGCCGTCCGCGCTCTCGATCCGCGTGACGCCGAGCAAGGCCTGAAGCGCGACGCGGCCGCCTTCGTGGAGGTCCGAGAACGTTGCGGCGCCGCCCGATGCAGTGATCCGGACGCGCGACCGCTTGCTGTCACCGTGAATCGCGAGGCTCGCCGGCACCGGCGTCACGACCTGCACCGTGGGTACGAACGCGCACCCGCGCTTCACGACGATGCCCCCGACCGTCGCGGGGCGCTGCTCGCCGCTGCTGTGCGGCAACATCCGGCCGATGCTGACGCGCTCGATGTAGACCAGCACACCGGCAATCGTGTGCTCCGCGCTGACGTCGAGCGGCTTGATCGCACCGCAGCCGCTGGTCAGCTTCGGTGTGGCGCCGCGCCAGGAGATGGTCCCTTCGATCGCAGACGCGAGTCCCGGTTTTTGTGTGTAGCTCGGCGTGCGATTGACGCTCGGGTAGCTCCACTGCGGAGCCACGTAGCTCGCATAGCTCTGCCCACCGTACGTACCGCCGCCATACATGGTGCCGCCGTAGCCGTCGCCCCCCACGCCATCGTCGTAGGTCGGCCGCGCCGCACGCCGCGGGGCAAGACCCTCCGCCTCGTCCTCGTCACCGGTCATCAACTTCGCCGAGGCACGCGCGAGCACACCGTGGCCTTCGTCCTTTTCGGTGCCCGCGCCGTACAGCGGCTGCTGCTGCCCGGACCCTCCGCAGGCGATCGCACTGATCACCAGGAAGGAGGTCGCGCGGGGGAGCATCCCCACAGCATGCAATGCCGACGGCGATCCTTCAATCAGGGCGGAGCGCCGTAATACGAATCGAGCTGCTGGGCCGCGACATCGAGGATGGCGCGCGCATCCGCGATCGACATCGACGTCGCGTACGAGACAGCCCCGCCGGTCCGCTTGAACGACAGGTTCTTGACCACCCGTGCGATCGGCTTGCCCATCACCAGCTGCAAGGCCCGACTGTCGTCGACCCGCTGCTTCGCGCTCTCGGCGATGGTCACGAACTCGGCGGCCTCCTTCTCGCTCCCGAACCGGAGGTTGCCGCGGAGGTACCAGCCCTGCTGCTTGCCGGTCTTGACCAGCTCCATCGCAAAGGTCAGGCGATCCGGAGTCGGCACCGTCTGGATTCCGAGCCCGAAGTCATTGCCCTTGAGATCGATGCGTTCGCCACCGCTCGCGATCGTCACGACGAGCGCCGGCCCGTAGGGCTCGCCGGACTCGGCTTCGATCGAGCGGATCCCGCCGATCCACGCCGGCAACTTGCCCTTGGCCTCGACCACATCGAGATCACCTGGCGCAGGCATCGTCAGCGTTCCGAGATCGCTCGGCTTCGCGAGCATGAACCAGCTGCGGAACGGCGAGATGATCACGCGCTTGTCGCCGGGGAACGTCTTGCCCGTGCGTTTGCCGAGCAGGCCGCCCTTGGCCGCCGACCACGTGACCGCCGTCGTCGCGCCGAGAAAGTCGCGCAGCGCAGCCCGGCCGAGGTTGGTGCGCGCGACGAGTGTCGTCTCGCGCGGATCGCGCGGGCTCGGCGTCGAGATCACCAGCGTGTCGAGCCGATCCGCGATCTTCGCGTTGGTCGGTCCGAACAGAACGCGATAGTCGGGCATCGGTCGGAACAGGCGCTCGGCCTGCGCTGCCCACTCGGTGCCGCGCAGCCGGTCGAAGCGGATCATCGCGGTCACGATGTGACCCGGAGGAAAGTAGTTGAGCAGATTTGCCGCGGTGCCCGCCGTGGTCGGCGCACCGTCGACGGCGGGCTGATCCGACGTGCTCGCCGATCCGGAACCTGCGCCCGCTGCGATCGCCGGTCCGGGCTGCGAGCTGCGCGAGTCCGAGCCGAGACCCGAGCCAGAGCCGGCGAGCTCGCTCCCTGATCCAGAGCCCGTCATCGCGATCTCGGTCGCATCGCCCGAGCCCCCCGCATCGGCGATCGTGGCGATCGCCGCACCGTCACCCGCGCCGGCGTCGGTGAGTCCCGCGGCGTCGTCGATCGCCGCGAGCGCAACCGCATCCCCCGCCGCATCGCCCACACCTGCAT
>JACCQV010000337.1 GCA_013813945.1 Deltaproteobacteria bacterium
GGGATTCGCAGGCGTCGCTCGCGTTCTCGATCGTGCTGCATGCGGCACTGCTGACGATGACGTATCAGTTCTACGTCGACGAGAACCCCTTCGTTTGGCCGGGCCCGCGATCGATGACGGGCCAGTACCTCGTGACGCGGCTCGATACCGAGCCTCCACCCGAACCTCCGAAGACCGCGCCGACGATCGGCCAGCAGAGCAAGGATCAGGCGGCCGCTGCGAGCCCGACGCCACCGAAGAAGACGGCGACCAAGAACGACGAAGGCGCATCCGGCGGCAAGGGTGACGAGCCCCGCGCACGCACGACTGATCCGACGGACGGACCTCCCGATCCACCGAAGGTCGCGTTCTTCGAGGACCGCAACAAGAAGTACCTCGACAACATCATCGACCGGAACCTGTCGACCAGCCTGTCGAAGTTCACGGGCATCAAGGGCGACACCACCACGCGCGGCTCGATCGGCTTCGGTCCAGGCACCGGGTCTGGCGTCGGCGAAGGAACCGGCACGGGCACCACGCGCGGCAGCAAGGGCAAGGGGTCCGGCGGCGGTGGCAACGTCGAGGGTGACTTCGTCACCAACAAGGGCCCGATCGACACCGGCAAGGAGCGCCCCGGCGGCACGTGCGTCGGACCGAACTGCAAAGGTGCCGCGCCCAAGCAGATCGCCGTCAAGATCGAAGACGCGACCGGCGACTTCAATGGCCTGTCCAAGGAAGAGATCGATCGGGTCGTGCGCGCGCGCGCCGGCGTGTTCCGTGCCTGCTACCAGAAGGAGCTCAATCGGTCTCCCGGCATCGGCGGCAAGCTGATCATCCACTTCGTCATCAGCGCGGACGGCATCGTGAAGAGCGCCAACACGCAGGGCGGCACGCTGCGCAACGACGGCGTTGAGTCCTGCGTGAAGGGCAACATCATGCGACTCAAGTTCCCCGCCAAGGGCGGCGCGATCGTCAACTATCCATTCGTGTTCACGCAGGGAGGCTAGTCATGCGAATCGTCCTTGGTCTCACTGGCCTGTTTGGATTGTTGCTGATCGGTTGCACGAACGACCCGATCTACCTGCCCTCCCCACAAGGGATCGCGGCCGGCGAGCCCGGGATGGACGGCCCATCCGAGGCCCGCGCGTCGATCCAGATTCCCGTCAACACCGAGACCATGGAGGACGCTGCCGATCGCGCGACCCGACAGGCATTGCTCGGCGCTGCACCCGAGATTCCGTACGTCGCCGTCGGCGATCTCGAGGTCTCGGTCGAGTGGTTGATCAAGAACAACGATCCCGCGATGCCGGGCAACGCGCGGATCCAGCTCAACGGCGCGAACCAGTTCTTCGAGTACGACCCGACGCTCGTCGTGCTCAGCTCCGACGACGAGGCGCCGCCCAGCCCGGGCCTCGCAGGTGACATCCCGCTGGACATCCCCGCCGGCGGAACGCTGTCCGGCGTGTTCCGCGAGGACGAGCTGCGCGAAGCGTCGATCGACCTCGACATGATCACGCGCGCCAACGTCAACCCGTTCCGCGCGACGCTCGTGGTCGACAAGAACCGCACCGAGTTCTCGGAGATGAACCCGCTGACCTACGACGACGACGGCGAGCCGCTGCCGCAGACGGCGCCCGGCCTGGTGGTCCCGCGCCAGGCAATGGCGCAGCTACTCCGCATCGACCTCGTGTTCAAGCCCGACCGCCCGATGGTGCTCGAGTACACCGTCCGCGTCCGCGACGTGCGCGGCGAGATCGTTCACGAGCTCGCGCTCGCGGCGTTCACCGACCCCGTCGGCATGAACGAGCTGCAGCCCTTCATGCCCGCTCCGTTCGCGACTGCTCCGCCCGTTCCGATGCCGTGACCGCTCGCTCGTTTTCGGCAGCGAGACCACGAGTTCGGGTGCGCTTGGGTCTACGATGGCTCTCAGGGATGAGTCGTCCAGCGCTCGTGACCTGCGCGCTCGTCGCACTGTGCGGTAGCGCAGCTGCGCGCCCGGCCTCGACGGGCTGGTACGCCGAGGGTGGCCTCGGTGCCGCCGGCTTTCTGCCGCCCGCTTCCAACGATGCCGCGATCGGCCCCTCTCTCAACG
>JACCQV010001168.1 GCA_013813945.1 Deltaproteobacteria bacterium
GTCGAGCCTCTCGTAGTCGAGCATGCCGCACCTATGGCTGCGTCTCGGCCCGGTTGCCTGTTCGTGGACGTGGACGTGGACGTGCCACGTGACACGTGCACGAACGACCTTAACTGACCAGCATTGGCTCTAGCCTGAGTGCGTGAGGTCGCGCGCAGCGGTGAGCGAGCGCTGCGTCAGAGGACGGCCTTCAGGAGCGCGAAGCTGAAGCCGGCGAGGATCACCGACGCTGCGAAGCCGACGTAGAGGGCGTTGAGCCCGACCAGCCGGATGGCGCGAAGGTTGACGCCGAGCCCGACCCCGGCCATTGCAATCGTCAGCAGAAAGCCCGAGAGCCACTGGACGATCTTCGCGAGGATGACGCGGAGCTCCTGCTCCTCCCACAAGAAGCTCTCGCGCAGGTGCAGCGTGAAGTCCGGTAGCAGGTGAAGCGTGTTGGCGAGCGCGAGCAGTACGAACCCGAGGATGAACGGCGGAAACAGCGTCGTGATGCCGGCGATCTTCGTCACGTGCGCGACCTGACGACGGCGCTTCTCTCGGCCGTACCAGACGCCGAGGCCGATCACGACGGGCGCGAGCAACAGCACCCGCACGAGCTTCACGATCGTCGCGATATCGCCAGCCACGGTGCCGTATGCGAAGCCGGTTGCCACGACCTGCGGCGTCGCGTGCACGGAGGTTCCAGCCCACACGCCAAACTCGGGCTGTGTCATGTCGAGCCAGGTGCCGAGCACCGGCAGCACGAACACCGCGATCATCCCGCACAGGGTGACGGTGGCGATCGCGAACGCGGTCTCGTTGTCGTCGGCCTCGATCACCGGCGCCGCGACGGCGATCGCGGTCCCGCCGCAGATCGCAGTGCCCACCGCGATCAGGATGCCCAGCTTGCTGTCGATCCGGACGCGCCGGCACATCCAGATCGTCAGCGCGAGCGCCACGCCGACGCAGATCACGCTGATGATCAAGGCGGTCCCGGACGTGCGGACCACATCGAAGAAGTCGAGCTTGGCACCCATCAGAACGATGCCGAGCGGCATGATCACGACGACCGAGTACTTCACGCCGGCGGCGAACCGCGCGGATAGCCCGATGGTGTTTCGCACCACCATCCCGATCACGATCGCGATCAGCATCGCGTCGATCGGGTGGCGCGCCGGCTCTCCGATCGAGAACGGCGGGATCGGCGCCTTGTGCAGCTGATACGCCGCGACCGCGATCGCGAACGTGAGCGCGAGGCCGAGAGCGTTGGACCGACCGCTCGTCACCTCAGCATCTCAGATGATGAAGTCCATGCTGCCGGGTCGCTCCACGCTCGTGTAGCGGTCCCAGGTGTCAGCGATGACCGTGACCACCCGCTTGCCCGGCCCGAGCCGCTTCGCGATCTCGACGGCGCCCCACACGGCCGCGCCGCCCGAGAGCCCCGCGCTCACGCCCTCCTCGCGGGCGAGCCGCCCGGCCATGTCGAAGGCCGCACGATCCTCACACGCGAGGACCTCATCGATCAGCGCGCGCTCGAGCACGGCAGGAACGAAGCCGGCGCCGATCCCCTGGATCGCGTGGGTTGCCGGCGCTCCGCCACCGAGCACGGGAGACGACTTCGGCTCGACCGCGATCACGAGCAAGCCCGGGAGATCCTGCTTGAGGCGCGCGCCGACGCCGGTGATCGTGCCGCCGGTACCAACGCCCGCGACGAACGCATCGAGGGTGCCCTCGGTGTCGCGAAGGATCTCGAGGGCCGTGCCCGTACGGTGCGTGTTCGGGTTGGCCGGGTTGTCGAACTGCTGCGGCATGAAGCACCGCGGGTTGCTCGCGACGATCTCACGGGCGCGATCGATGGCGCCCTTCATCAACTTGCGCGCAGGGGTCAGCACGACCTCCGCGCCGTAGTGTGCGAGCAGCCGTCGCCGTTCGACCGAGGCGTCATCGGGCATGCACAGGATCAACCGATAGCCCTTCACCGCGGCGATCAGCGCGAGTCCGATCCCGGTGTTGCCGCTGGTCGGCTCGACGATCGTGTCACCAGCGCGCAGTCGGCCCGCCAGCTCGGCCTCCTCGATCATTGCCTGGCAAGCGCGGTCCTTGATGCTGCCCGCGGGGTTCTGCCCTTCGAGCTTCACGATCACGTCCGCCATATTGGCGGCTCTGCCGGCGATCCGGCGCAACCGCACCATCGGAGTGTTGCCGATCAGCTCGAGTACGGACTCCGCAATCGGCACGGCGCAAAACCTATCACCGGGGTATAGATGTCGCCATGAACTGGTCGTTCAAAGAGCTCGTA
>JACCQV010001177.1 GCA_013813945.1 Deltaproteobacteria bacterium
CACGAGCTCGCGCTGCGCGCTCTCGATACCTCGCCCGAGCTGGCCTCCGCACGCGACGCGCTCGCCGCGCATGATGCGCGCGTCGCGGAGGAGCTCGCCGCACTCGATGCGACGCACCGCATCCGTCGCGCGCGTCGACGGACCGAGCGTGATCGGGTCGAGGGGGATGCGACGCGACTCCACGCCCTCGATCAAGAGAGCCGCGGCGATGCCGCCGAGCGCAAGCGCCTCGAGGCAGCGCGGGCGGAGATCCGTGGACCGATGGCCGAGCGTGTGGCGGCGTTCGAGCGCGAGCGCACACGTCTCGAGCGGCTGCGCGCCGACGAGTCGCGGGACCTGATGAAGCGGGTGCACGACACCTACGCGATCAGCAACGCCCGCGGTGAGCACCGACCGCTACGTGAGCTGTTCGCATCGGGCGAGCCACCGGCGGGCGCTGGCGATTGCGCAGGCCCCAAGCTGCTCGGCCAGGCCTACCGGCTCGCACTCCGGCCACTCGCGCTCGCCCAGGTCTGGTGGGGGGCGCCGCCGGCGACGGGTGGCCGACACGCCGGTACGTTCTATCCGTCATGCCGCGGCAAGTGCGGCCCGATCCTGCCGCACATGCTCGAGGGCTTGCCGGTCGAGGAGCCTCCGGTGTTCGGTGGTGGGCCGATCGCGTCAGCGCAGCCTCCTGTCGTCTTCGAGGATGCGTGGCTCGTCGTCGTCGACAAACCGATCGGACTGCTCTCGGTGCCCGGTCGCAGCGGCGCGTTGCGCGACTCGGTTCAGACCCGACTCCGCGCGCGCTATCCCGATGCGACCGGGCCGCTCGTGGTGCACCGGCTCGACCTCGATACCTCCGGCCTGCTGCTCGCGGCCAAGGACGAGGCGACCTACGGAGCGCTGCAAGCCCAGTTCGCACGCCGCGAGATCGACAAGCGCTACATCGCCTGGCTCGATGGCGTGGTCGCAGCGGACGCGGGCGTCGTCGATCTGCCGATTCGCGTCGACCTCGATGATCGCCCGCGGCAGATCCACGATCCTGTCCACGGCAAGGCCGCGATCACGGAGTGGTCCGTGCTCGAGCGGGGGCCACGTGCGACTCGCGTCGCGCTGATCCCCAAGACGGGACGCACCCACCAGCTCCGTGTTCACGCCGCCCATCCGCTGGGCATCGGCGCGCCGATCGTCGGCGACCGTCTGTACGGTCGGTACGTGGATCCTGCCGTTGCCGCGGACCAGGGCATCGTTGCCCCGCATCCACGTGCGGACGCGCCGCGGTTGATGCTGCACGCGGAGCGGCTCTCGTTCGTCCATCCGCACACCGGCGCGCGCATCGAGCTCGAGCGCGCGGCGCCGTTCTGACGTGCCTGGTTCTACAACGTCGTTCGCCTGTCGGCGCGGCGGCTTGGCCCTCCGCGGCGGTCACCGGGCCCGGTCCGTAGAGTCCTCCCGCCAAAACGGTGCTGACACCGTTAGTAACGGCGCCAGCAACGAGCGCCTTGGGGCAGGCCTGTCACAGGACCATGGGCGCGAGCACGGTCGACACGGCGGACGAACGAGGCGATGTACTAACGCTGTCATAACCGAAACGTCAGCGAGGCATTGTAAATGGCGCGGCGGGGCCCTCGGTCGCCACGATGTGGTTCCGAGGGCGACGCGACTCAGCGGCGCGGGTACGCAGACTGCGGGTAGCGATCGGCGTTGCGCGCCCGCGCCTTGGCCGCCTCGATCTCGCGGTTCTTCGGCGGCGCCTCCGTCTCGAGCGAGTCGACGAGCTTGCGGGTGGCCTTGGCGATCAACTCCACCGCTCGCTCGAACGCATCCTCGTTGTCCTTGCTGGGTTTGCGCGTGCCGCTGATCTTACGAACGTACTGCAGCGCGGCGTCATGGATCTCCGAGTCGGTCGCGGGCGGCTCGAAGTTGAACAGGGGCCGAATGTTCCGACACATCCCAAGAGGATAGCGGAGCGGTAGAGCGGCACCAACGTGGTAAGCACAGGCCGTGGATCGGACCCAGCTCCTCGATGTGCTCGACCAGGTGCGGTCGGGGGCGATCAGCCCGGGCGACGCGGCCCTGCAGATCGGCGAGCTGCCCTACGCAGAGGTCGCGCATGCGGTCGGCTCCACGATGATCGATCACCACCGCGAGCTCCGCACGGGGATCCCGGAGATCGTGTACGGCGCGTCCAAGACGCCCGACCAGATCGGCGGCGCCCTCCGCGAGCTCGCGCGCACGGCGGGTGTCGCGATCGCGACGCGTGTGGATGCCGTGAAGGCCGCCGCGGTTCGCGCCCTCGTTCCCGAGGTTCGGTTCCACGAGCTCGCGCGCGTGCTGATGCTCGAGGCAGGTGGAGTGCCGCGTGTGTCGCGTCCCGCGTGCGGATCGATCGCGATGGTGTGTGCCGGCACGAGTGACCTCGCGATCGCGGAGGAGGCTGCCCTCGTCGCCGAGTTCCTCGGGGCGCCCGTGATCCGGATCTCCGACGTCGGTGTTGCCGGGCTCCACCGGCTCCTCGCTCGGCTCGAGGACATCCGCAAGGCGGACGTGGTGATCGCGATCGCCGGCATGGAAGCGGCGCTGCCCTCGGTGCTCGGCGGTTTGATCGATCGACCGCTGATCGCGGTGCCGACCAGCATCGGCTACGGCGTCTCGATCGATGGCCTCGTCGCACTCGCCGCGATGCTGAGCTCGTGCGCGCCCGGCATCATGGTCGTCAACATCGATAATGGCGTCGGCGCGGCCGTCGCGGCCGTCAAGATCGCGCGCCTCGCGGTGCCCCGATGAGCCCGGCGACCGCGAGGACCGCGGCGACCGCACTGACTTCGATGAAAACACCGCGGATAAAGGACGTCGCATGAAGGGGTTGCACCTCCACGTCGACTGCGCGAGCGGCGCCGCCGGCGACATGATGCTCGCCGCCCTGATCGATCTCGGTGTCCCGATCGACGTGATCGGCCACGCGCTCGATCAGATCGGTGCGGGGCGCCATCGCCTCCGCGTCACCCACGTCACGAAATCCGGCATCGCCGCCGTCGACATCAAGGTCGACACCACCGGAGAGATCGCCGGCGCGCAGCGCCATCAGCACCCGGGCCACGTCCACACCGGCCATCCACCCGCGTCCGAACATGCCGGACACACGCACGACGACGCGCACGCGTCCGGCCACACCGGACACGCGCATGCGCACGGACCGAAGCGCGAGCACGCCCACTACCACTACTCGGACATCCGGGCGCGGCTCGTCGGCGCGGCCCTCACCGAGGGCACGAAGCGGCGCGCCCTCGATATCTTCGATCGGATCGCGCGCGCCGAGGCGAAGCTGCACGGGACCACCGTCGAGGACGTCGCCTTTCACGAGGTCGGTGCGATCGACTCGGTGGTCGACGTGGTGGGGACGGCGGCCGCCCTCGACTGGCTCGCACCGGCATCGGTGTCATGCGCGAGCGTCGCGATGGGGCACGGTACGATCACGTGCTCGCACGGCGTGTTGCCGGTGCCCGCGCCGGCGGCCCTCGAGGTGCTCCGCGAGGCGGGCGGGGTGATGGCAGACGGCGGCATCGCACGCGAGCTGTGCACGCCGACCGGCGCGGCGATCCTCGCGGCGACGGTGACGAGCTGGCAGCCCGCTCCCACGGGGCGGGCACTGGCGGTCGGGTGGGGCGCGGGCGATGCGGACCTCGCGGATCGCGCGAACGTCCTGCGCGTGGTGGTCATCGATCAACCAGCGCTCGCCGATGTCGTGTGGCAGGTCGACGCGAACCTCGATGACATGAGCCCCGAGCTCTGCGGGCCCGCGAGCGAAGCGGTGTTCGCGGCCGGCGCTCTCGACGTCTGGTGGACGCCGATCACGATGAAGAAGGGGCGGCCGGCGCTGATGCTGTCTGCGCTCGCGGCGACCGGCGTGCGCGATCAGGTGATCGCCGCGATCCTGCGCGAGACGACCACGATCGGCGTGCGCTACGCTCCGCGGGAGCGGACGGTGCTCGCGCGCCGCACCATCGAGGTCGCGACGCGGTACGGCTCGATCGCGATCAAGGTCGCGAGCGATGGCGCATCGATCGAGAACGCGGCCCCGGAGTACGAAGTCTGCGTAGCCGCGGCGAAGCAGCATGGCGTACCGGTGAAGCTCGTGTATGCAGCCGCGCTCGCCGCCTTCGAGGCGACTCGCGCGGACCGCTAGGTCAGAGGCCGACGCCCGGGCGCCCACGTAGGCGCGACTGGCGCCGGCCCTTGCGTGGTACGGTCGCGCCGACGTGGAGGTCGCACCGATCGTCGTCCTCGGCGGAAGCGAGCCCGAGCGGGCCACGCTGGTCGATCAGCTTGCCACGAGTGGCCTCGTCGCCCGTGCGTGTACGCAGCTGACGCTCTCGGAGGGGATTCCGCAGCTGGTGGTCGTGACCGGCGCCGACGCGGCACAGCTGGTCGCCGAAGCGCGCGACGTGCCGGCGCTGGCAGAGCTCCCGATCCTCGCCGTCGTTCCACCGATTCCTCCGAACGCGATCACCGAGGCGCTGGCCGCCGGTGCGACCGACGTCGCGCGCAGCCCCTTGCCGTTCGCGATGCTGGCGGTGCGGTGCCGGAATTTGTTGAAGCTCGGCAAGAAGGACGCCGCCGCGCCCGCACTCGCCCGGATCAACGAGGTCCTCACCGCGAGCGGGGATGATGCCGAGGCGCTCGTCCAGGCGCTGACGATCACCGCGAGCGTGCTCGGCTTCGACCGCGCATCGCTGATCGCGCACATCGAGGGCTCGGATCATGCGTTCGTGATCGCAGCGACGGATGCCGAGCCGCTCCAGCGCTTCACGCTCGCGATCGCGGAGTACCCGGAGGTCGTCGAGGCGATCCGCACTCTCAATCCCGTACTGATCGACGACGTTCATCTCCACCCGTTGACCGCCCCGATTGCTGATGCGCTGGCCGCCCGGAACATCCGCGCGATCGGAGTGTTCCCGGTGCAGTGGCGCGGCAGGCCGCTCGGCGCGATCCTGCTGCGCAAGGAGAAGCCGGGCACGTACCACGTGCAGCCGAAGGGCATCGAGCTCGGCAAGCTGATCGCCAGCATCACCGCTGCCCACCTGCGCCACGGTGCGGTGCTCGAGAGCCTCCGCGATCAGACCCACCGGATCTCTCGCGCGCGATACGAGGCAGAGCGGCGCCTGCGCGGGATCGATTCGCTCAAGGAGCACTTCGAGGCCGGCGCAGACGGCGTCGTGGTCCTCGACGATGCGGGCCGGATCTTGTTCGTCAACCGCGCCGCCGAGCGGATCACGGGCTTCGCGCGTGACGGTCTGCTCGGCTCCGAGCTCGTCGACCTCGTCGCCGGGGACCAGCGCGCCCAGATCGGCGACACGGTGGCGCGGGTGCTCGCAGGTGCGAACGTCGACTCGTTCGATCTGCAGCTCTCCACGACCTCGGGCTCGCCAGTGTGGGTCTCGGTCTCGACGTCCACGGTGCTCGCCGGCACCGGTGCCGTGATCCTCGCGTTTCGCGATGTCACCGCAGAGCGCGCCCTCGAGCACGAGCTGCGGTCGACCAAGGAGTTCCTCGAGCGACTGATCGACTCCACCGTCGACGCGATCATCGCCGCCGACATGCGTGGCCAGATCATCTTGTTCAACCAGGGCGCCGAGCGCTTGTTCGGGTATCGCGCTCGCGAGGTGATCGGCAAGCTCCCGGTCTGGGAGCTCTACGAGGAAGGGCACTCGAACCAGATCATGAAGATGCTGCGCTCGACGTCGTACGGCGGCGTCGGCCGGCTCGAGCAAACCCGCCGCGAGGTCCGGATCGCTTCGGGCGAGATCGTTCCGGTCAGCATGACGGCATCGGTGGTCTATGAACGTGACCGCGAGGTCGCGACCGTCGGGATCCTCACCGACCTTCGCGAGCGGATCCGCATGGAGCAGCGCCTCCTCGACGCACAGCAGAAGCTGCAGCTCTCCGAGAAGACAGCCCTCGTCGCCGAGCTGGCCGGCGCGGCGGCTCACGAGCTGAATCAACCGCTGACCTCGATCATGGGGTATGCGCAGCTGATCCAGCGTCAGAGCGACAAGGAAGCCCAACACATGCGGGCGGTCGGTGTCATCCTGTCGGAGTCCGAGCGCATGGCAGGCATCGTCAAGAAGATCGGCAAGATCACGAAGTACGAGACGACGGACTACGTCGGCTCTGCGCGCATGCTCGATCTCGATCGCGCCGCAGGCGAGAGTGACTCCGCGATTCCCGTGATGACGGACGACCCGCACGATGACAAGACCGGTGAGTTCCAGGCGGTGACGCCGACCACGGAGTCTGGCCTGCAGCACCCGAGCCTCGCGGATCTCCTCGATCTCGACACGGTCCTCGAGAAAGGGCGAGGCCAATGACGTTCGCGCCACCGCCGCTCGACGCCCAGCTCGCCGCGCTCCGCGATCTCGCGGCCGAGCTCCCGATCGCGACCAGCGAGCCCGTGCTGATCGAGCGCGCGCTCGACATCATGTCGACGCTGTTGCCCGGGCGCGTGCTCTGCGTGCGCGTGGTCGACGTCCGGACCCGCGACACGGCACGCATGTACATCCGCGGCGCGCCGCTGCGCGAAGGCATCGCGGACGATCCGATCACGATCACGGAGGCCGCGCTGACTCGCGCGCGAGTCAAGAGTGCTGTGGCGGCGAGCGCCCGGCTCCACCTGCGCGATCGCTGGGACTCGCCGTTCACCGGGATGGCGACGGGGTTCGCAGTGCCGCTCGCGGCAGGCGGCGAGATGTACGGCATCCTCGACGTCGGCTACATGCCGGGCACCGACGCGCGACTCACCGATGAAGCAGCGCTGATTCCGCTCGCCAGTCACCTCGCCGTCGCGCTGCGCACCGTACGACTGCAGGACGATGCGCTCGGGCTCCGCGACTATCAGGCGCGCCTGCTCGAGAGCGCCAACGCGCTGATCCTCGGGATCGATCGGACCTGGCGCATCACCGTATGCAACCGCGCGATGCTCGATCTCACCGGCTTCACGCGCGAGGAGGTGCTCGGCCGTGATGTCCGCGACTTCATCTCCACCGATCAGCGGCAGTTCCTGACCTCGGCGTTCGCCGCTGCACTGAGCGGCCAGCATCACGCCGCGGTGACGGTCTCGCTCCCCACCCGCAACAGTGGCCAGGTCCGCACCGTGTGGAGCATCGCGCCGGTCGGCCGGACGGGCGCAACTGCCGGCCCCGTGGAGGCAGTCGTCGCGATCGGTCAGGATCAATCCAAGATCGAGGCACTCCAGCACCAGGTGACCCGCGCGGAGCGGCTCGCGACGCTCGGCGAGCTCGCAGCCGGTGTCGTGCACGAGCTCAACAATCCGCTGACCTCGATCACGGTCTATGCGGAGTACCTCGTGCGCAAGCTCGAGGCGCAGGGCCAGGAAGTATCGGACGTCGAGAAGCTGCGCCGGATCGGTGCGAGCGCGCAGCGGATCCTGCGGTTCTCGCGTGACCTCGTGCAGTACGCGCGTCCGTCGGGTCGCGATCTCGAGTCGGTCGACCTGGCGTCCGTGGTGAGGCAGTCCGTGTCGATCTGCGAGCACCTGGTCGACCGCAGTGGGATCGAGCTCGGCGTCGAGGTCGATCCCGAGCTGCCCGTGATCCAGGCCGTCCAGGGCCAGCTCGAGCAGGTCCTGATCAACTTGATCACCAACGCCGTCCACGCGGTGGAGAACGGCGGCAAGGTCACGGTTCGCGCGATGACCTCGGGGCCCGCGTCGGTCCTGATCGAGGTTGCCGATTCGGGTCCGGGCGTCCGGGAGGACGACCGTCAGAAGATCTTCGAGCCGTTCTTCACGACCAAGCCGGATGGCAAGGGCACCGGCCTCGGTCTGCCGATCGTGCGCAACATCGTCGATCAGCACGGCGGGGAGATCACCGTGGCCCGGAGTGATCTCGGGGGCGCATCGTTCCGCGTCGTCTTGCCGATTCTGTAGTGATCTCCCTTCCGTCCGGGAATCGGACAGAAAGGTTGCGCCCTGGATCCGGACTGGTAGGGTGGGACCGTCATGAAGCCAGAAGTACTTCTCGAGCTCCTGGAAGGCGTTGCCGACCAGCTCGAGGTCAAGGTGAGCTACGAGACGCTCCAGACCAGCGGCCTGTCGCAGTGGCACGGCGGGCTGTGCCGCGTGAAGGGCACGTACCGGATCATCGTCGACAAGCGCGCCACCGCCGAGGAGCGCGCCAACACCCTGGCGACCGCACTGGCGACGTTCGACACGTCCGAGCTCGAGCTGTCCCAGAAGCTCCGCGACCTCCTGAAGCTGCACGAGACGACCGGTTCCACGAAGCATCGCCGCACGGCAGCCTGAACCAGCTCCGGGTGCCGACGCGCGCTATGCTGTGCGCGTGCGTGCCTGGGTGATCTGCCTCGTGGTTGCGGCCCTCGCGGCCTGCAAGGGCAAGCCCGCGCGTAACCTGGATCTCGATCGGATCCGGGTGATCTCCAATGCGACCCTGCGAACCGATCAGGTGAGCGGCGGGCCCGGCATGCCGGTGCCGAAGCTCGACGCCAAGGACCCCTACGCCACGACCACGACGTTCGTGCTGGTCGATGCCGAGAACGGAGCCGGCGAGGGCGCCTACGTCACCCTCGGCGGTGAGCTGACCGACGATCGCGGCGAGGTGATCGGCCGGCTCAAGCCGCAGTCGCTGTGGGTGCCCGCGGGCGAGCGCCGGCTGTTCGCCCTCGTCGATGACGAGCGCAAGGAGCGGCCGGCCTCGACCTCCGCACGGATCGTCGTCCGTGGCGCGCTGGTTCCCGATTCGCCACCGCGCGCCCGGATCGAGCAGCTGCACGTGTTCGACGATCACGGCAAGACCGTGGTCCAGGCGAACCTGGTCAACGACGCCGATCGGATCGGCAAGGTGGTCGTGATCTCCGCGTTCCACGATCAAACCGGACGCCCGATGACGCGGCCGTTTCAGATCGTCGAGATCGATCGCAACCAGACGAAGCCGGTGCAGTTCGTCGGGCCGCCTGGTAGCAAGACCGGGACAATCTTTGTCGGCGACGCGGCCTATTAGGAGATCGTCAGGAGATCGTCAGATCCGGTTCGCGAGGCCGCCGAAGTAGGGATCGTTCGCGACGATGTCGGCGAGCAGCTCGCGCAGCTC
>JACCQV010001197.1 GCA_013813945.1 Deltaproteobacteria bacterium
CTACCACTCCAGTGTCTGGCGGATCGCACCGAGCACGCGATCGGCATTGGGCATGTACTCGTGCTCGAGGCTGTACGGAAACGGTGTGTCGAAGCCGGTGACGCGGAGGATCGGCGCCTCGAGGTGCTCCATCGCACGCTCCTGGATCGAGGCGATCAGCTCCGCGCCGAAGCCGCATGTGCGTGGCGCCTCGTGGACGATCACGCAGCGACCGGTCTTCTGCACCGACGTGAGAATCGTGTCGAGATCGAACGGCATCAACGTACGCATGTCGATGACCTCGACGGAGATGTTCGCGTCGGCAGCCTTCCTGGCAGCTTCGTCGGCGATCGAGACCATGCCGCTCCACGCGATCAACGTGACCTGCGTGCCTTCACGTGCGATGGCGGCCTTGCCGAGCTCGAGCACGTAGTCACCGTCGGGCACCTCACCCCTGCTCGCGCGGTAGATCCGCTTCGGCTCCATGAACAGCACCGGATCGTTCTGCCGCATGCAGGCGAGTAGCAGTCCCTTGGCGTCGTACGGATTCGATGGAGTGACGACCTTGAGACCGGGCGTATGGATGAACAGTGCTTCGGGCGACTGCGAGTGATAGTGACCGCCGCGGATTCCGCCGCCGACCGGGGTGCGGATCACGACCGGGCAGGAGTACTGCCCGCCGGAGCGGTACCGGAACTTCGCCAGCTCGTTGACGATCTGATCGAACGCCGGGAAGATGAAGTCGCTGAACTGGATCTCCGGAACCGGGCGGAGCCCATAGAGAGCCATGCCGATCGCCGTTCCGATGATGCCGGCCTCGGCGAGTGGTGTGTCGATCACGCGATCGGCACCGAACTCGTCATAGAGCCCCGAGGTCGCGCGAAACACGCCGCCAAACTTGCCGACGTCCTCGCCGAGCACCACGACTCGAGGGTCCACGCGCATCTGCGTCTGGAGCGCATTGCGGACCGCTTCGATGATGTTCATGACCGGCATGACTTATCCGTGGACAGCGACCGTGGAAGCGAATTCGGTGTACGTTTCTGCCGTCGGAGTGTCAAGGACAGTGCAGACGTGATCTGGATCTTGCTCGTGCTGCTCACGGTCGTTGGTGGTGCCGCCGCCGTTGGAATCGCGGTCAAGGAGCGGCGCAAGTCGTTGCCGAGCGGTGGAGGCCAGAAGGCCCTCCCGGCGGGCGATGGCGTCGAGCGCACGGTGCGGGACCTGCGCGTCGACGACGTCCTGACGATCGACCACAAGGACTTCCTGTGCGAGGGCCTGATCTCGTACGACGAGGACGGTCACCGCTGGATTGCCGGCCGCGTCGTCGATGGTCCGGATACGCAGTGGCTGGTGGTCGGCATCGATCGCGCCGGCACCAGCTCGACACGTCTGCTCACGCAGGACGAGTCGCAGACGATCACCGGCTATCCGCCCGAGGCGCTGGTGGTCGGCGAGGTGCGGTACGTGCTCGACAAGCGTGGCGCCGCGACGTGCCAGCTCCACGGCGACGTCGGCCCGCTCGGCGACCTCAAGAAGGATCGACCCGCAGCTCACGTCGAGCGGTGCCGGTGGTGGCTGTACAGCGCACCGGGGGACGACACGCTCCTGGTCGAGCAGTGGGGCGCGGACTATCGAGTTCTGCGCGGCAGGAAGATCGTCGACGGAATCGTCGAGCTGATTCCGGGCTCGTAAGCCTGGTTCAGCGGGGCAGGTCGAAGGTGAACGTGGTGCCGCGGCCGATTTCGCTGGTGACCACGAGGTTGCCGCCGTAGGCCTGCACGATCTCTCTCGCCACCGGCAGACCGAGGCCGGTGCCCTGTTCCGGTGACTTCGTGGTGAAGAACGGCTCGAAGATCTGCTCGATCAGCTCGGCGGGGATGCCAGGGCCGGTGTCGGCGACGCTGCAGACCACGCGCTTGCCGTCGGGATGAGGCACGACCGTGACCGTGATCCGGCCCGGTGTCTCGCCAATCGCATCGACCGCATTGACGATCAGGTTGACGAGGATCTGCTCGATGCGTGTGCGATTCACCGTGACCTGCAGCGCGTCCGTGGCCAGCGCGAGTACGAGATTGTGCCGGCGGAGCTTGCCGGCGCCCTTCAGCATGGTGATCACGTCGTCGACGATCGCATGGAGGTCGATCGGAGCCACTCGATCCGGGCCGGGGCGCGCGAGCTGCAACAAGCGCTGCCCGTGCGCGGTGATGTGCTCGCACACGCGCTCGAGGTTGGGGAGCACGCGCTTCACGAGCGGGAGGACGTCGCCTCCTCGCTCGACCGCTGCAGCGAGCTCGTCGACAGCGACGAGCTGGATCTGAGCGATGTTGCGCAGCTCGTGCCCCACGCCGCCGGCGAGGGTACCGAGCGTCGCGCGCCGTTCGGCGAGGAGCAGCTG
>JACCQV010001225.1 GCA_013813945.1 Deltaproteobacteria bacterium
ACGCGACGTTAACTGAGCGGCATTGGAACTAGCCCGGGCGACGAGCACGACGCGCGGACCGCCCTCCGGGGCGAGTGTGATGCCACGGCGAACGACGCGCGCGGGTCCTTGTGCGAGCTGCAAACGCGCACGCGGGACGACGGTCTGCAAGACGATGCGCATCTCGAATTGCGCGAACGCCATCCCGAGGCAGCGTCGCGTGCCGCCGCCGAATGGCAACCAGCTGTAGGGATCCGGCCTCACGCCAAGCCAGCGTTCGGGCTCGAAGCGATCCGGGTGCGGGTACGCATCCTCGCGTCTACCAGCGAGATAGATCGATGGTGCGATCCGCGCGCCGGGTGGAATCGTCCACGGGCCGAGCGTGAACGGCTTGACGACATGGCGACCAACGAGCGGCAGGATCGGACGCACACGCAGGGTCTCCCGGATCACGGCGTCGAGATACTCGTCGCGGCCCGCGTCGATCTCCGTCGCGAGCTTGGCGTACGTCTGCGGATGTGCGAGCAGGCGATCGAACACCCAGCCGAGCGAGGTGGCGGTGGTCTCGTGGCCCGCGATCAGCAGCGTGACAAGCTCGTCGCGTAGCTCGACATCGGTCATCGGCTGGCCCTGCTCGTCGCGAGCGAGCAACATGGTGGATAGCACGTCGGTGCCACCCGACGGTCGGCGTCGGCGCTCGGCGATCACAGCGTACAGAGCCTCGTCGACGGCGCGCTTGAGCTTCGAGACCGGGAGAAATGGGATGCGCAGCAGATCCACGCCGAGCATCCCGGGCAGCATCATCCACGGCCGCGCCGCTCGATCGAGCAGCTCGACGATCTTGGTGCGCAACGCACCGTGCGCATCGCCAGCGTCGAGGCCGAACACGGTCCGCAGAATCACGTCGAGCGTGATGTCCTGCAGATGGGTGTGCAGCGAGAACGGCTCGCCGATCGGCCAGCGCTCGAACGACGCCTCGGCGATCTCGCGCATCACGGTGCCGAATGCCTGCATCCGCTCACCGTTGAACGCCGGCAACAGCAGCCGGCGCTGGCGAAGGTGTTCTGCGCCGTCGAGCGTGAGCACCGAGTTCTTGCCGACCATCGGTTCGAGGAGCATCGCGTTGCCCATACCGGCGAGCAGCACGTCGGGAGGTGCGGCGAACACCTCCTTGATCAGCTCGGGCACCGACACGATGACGAACGCGCCGGCGCGTGGCGCGCGCATCGTGAACACGTCACCATACGTGCGCTGGCAATCGTCGAGTAGCTCGAGGGGGCGTGCGACCCAGCGTGCGATCTGGAACAACGGCGGCGAGCTCGGTCCAGGCGGCAGCGGCACCTCGCCAGCATACGACCTCACTCGACGAGGAGCTCCGCTACGAGGCCGGACAGGGCGTCGGCTCCACAACTCGCCAGGAGCAAGACCAGCGCCCAGGCGTGCACCCATCGAAGCTACAGGAGCCTTGTATCTTCGTGGGCGATAACGGAACGTCGATCCGTGGTTCGTCGTTGCATCGCCATCGCGGGCGTCGCGTTGATGCTCGGTTCCGTAGCTCCCCGCCACGCCGAAGCTTGAGGCATCGGCGCTCCCGTCGGTCCGACGGGCTGTGAAGGATCTGCACCACCGACGGACAACTGGTTTGTCGGCGCTGGCGCGGCGTCGACTCGCTCGACTCTGCGCTTCGACGGTGACCGCGAGCTCGACATCGATCAGCTCGCGGTGACGGCGAGCATCGGTGTCGCGCGTCCATCCCGGTTGAGCGTGCGTGCATCCCTCGGCGCGGTGCTCGGCGGCTCGCTCGACGGTGAGGGCCGCGCCTACGACATCGGTCCGGGCTTCGTCGTCGGAGCCAGCATCGCCAAGCAGTGGGTCAGGGGCGACTGGTTTCTGGCGGGCTCGTTCAGCGTCGCTGCGTCGCGGACGACGACCACCGAGAGTGTTCCCGGAGCGCCGCGCGAGACCCTCGTCGCGGTCGATGTCGCGCGCGCAGGGATCACGGCGGGTCGCACGTTCGGCCCTGTCAGTCCGTACGTGCTCGCTCGCGCGTTCGGCGGCCCCGTGTTCTGGGAGCTCGACGCGATGGACGTTGGCGGCACCGACGTTCATCACTACCAGCTCGGCGCAGGCGCGAGCGTGACGACAGGCTCGCTGTCGGTGTTGCTCGATGTCTCGGCGCTGGGTGAGCAAGCAGCGTCGATCGGGTTCGCGCTCCGGCTCTGACCTCTGGAGCGTTTTCAGCGACGGGTGGGGGGCGCCAGCTCGGCCGCGGCAGCGGTCTCCGAGGGAACATTCTTGTACGGCTGCGCCTGCATCAGCTCGTGGAACATCACCAGCAGCTCGTTGCCGATCGCGGCGCGCTCGTCCGAGGAGAACATCGAGCGAACCTTGGGGAACAGCTCGTCCTCTTCCTCCTTGTGCGCGTGATGATCGACCTGCTCCTTGAGGACATGAAGCTTGGCCTTGAAGCCATCGGCGTCGAGCTTCATCGTGATCAGATCGGCGAGCAGACGGCGGATCGCGAGGTGCTCCTCCACCGACTCCTGGAGCATGTCGTTGGTCTCCTTCGCCATGATGGCGGGGTAGAAGACCTTCTCCTCGACGGTCGCGTGCGCCGCGAGGTTGTTCGCGAGCTCGGTGAACAGGGCTCGCCGATCGCCTTCGCCCTTCTCGATGAGCTCGATCAGCTCATCGACCTCACGGTGCTGCGCCTCGAGGATCTCGAGCACGTCCGTGGTCGTGTCCTTACCGAAGATCTTTCTGAGGATTCCCATGTGGAGAGGTGTGTGCAAACAGGGGACCAGACGCGGTGGCACCTGCAACCGTGAAACGCGCGATGGCCTTCGTGCGGGTGGGCACGGCGTGCGAGTTGGCTCAGGTCTCGGCCCGGTAAGGCGTGCTCACCGCCGACGGCCGC
>JACCQV010000010.1 GCA_013813945.1 Deltaproteobacteria bacterium
GGCCGCCGCGACCGCCAGCGCGCAGGCGAAGGACGAGTTCCTCGCGATGCTGGGCCACGAGCTTCGCAATCCCCTCGCCCCGATCCGGACCGCGCTGGATCTGATGACGATGCGTGACCCGACGAAGTTCGCGCGCGAGCGCACCATCATCGAGCGCCAGGTCCACCACCTCGTGCGCCTCGTGGACGATCTGCTCGATGTCTCGCGGATCACGGGCGGCAAGATCGAGCTCAAGCGCGAGGTCGTCGAGCTCGCCGATGTCGTCGGGCACGCGGTCGAGACCGCGGCGCCCCTGCTCGAGGCAAAGGCTCATCAGCTGACGATCACCATCGGGCCCGACCTCCTGGTCGACGTCGACGTGACCCGCATGACGCAGGTGATCTCGAACCTCGTCACCAACGCCGCGAAGTACACGACGTCCCAGGGCGCGATCGAGATTCTCGGCGAGCGCCGCGGCGAGCGCGTGTGGCTCGCGGTCCGCGACAACGGCATCGGGATCTCGCCCGAGATGCTCCCTCACGTGTTCGAGGCGTTCGCGCAGGAAGTTCAGGGGAGCGATCGCCCCGCGGGCGGCCTCGGCCTCGGCCTCGCGATCGTGAAGAGCCTGCTCGCGATGCACGGCGGCACGATCACCGCACACAGCGAGGGCCTCGGTCACGGCAGCCAGTTCGAGATCGAGCTACCCGAGTCGGCTCGTCCTCCCGACGACACCGCGGAGCGGCGTCCGATCACGGGGCGTGGACCGACCCTCGTCGCTCACAAGGTGCTGGTCGTCGACGACAACCACGACGCCGGAGACCTGATCGCGATGTCGCTCACGGCCCGCGGCCATGACGTGCGCGTCGCGCTCGATGCGCCGTCAGCGCTGCTGATCGTCAAGGACTTCGTGCCCGAGATCGTGCTGACGGACATCGACCTGCCCGTGATCGACGGGTACGAGCTCGCCGATCTGATCCGGGCGAGCGTCGTACCGCACGTCGTCCAGTTCGTCGCGATCACCGGCTACGGCCAGCCCGACGATCGACAGCGTTCGCAGGATGCGGGGTTCGCGCTGCACCTGGTCAAGCCGGTCTCGATCGCTCGGCTCGACCAGGGCATTCGCGACGTGACCCGTACGGGCACCGAACCGCCGCGCTAGGCGGTCGCGATCAGGCCACGCTTGCGTAGCTTCTTGAGCTCGGACGTCAGCGCCTTGGTCTCGATCTCCTCCCGCATACCGGGATGGCTATCGAGGCAGTGTTGCCAGGCAGAGGCCATGAACACTTCCGTCGGCACCTCGTGCTTGGCCGCGAGCACGGCCGCCTCACCGAGCAAGCGCTCGATCTGTTCGAGAATGGTTTCCGACATGGATCGCAATAGAACCATCATCGAGGTACCGCGCTTCGCCTGAATGGGTAGGTACCGAGCTGGATGATCGTTCAGGAGATGGTCGAGATCACGAGCGAGCGTGTCTTGCCGGGCAGCTTGACCTCGATCTCGTCGTCGATCCTCTTACCCAGCAGCGCGCTGCCGAGGGGCGAGCTCGGCGTCACGACCTGGATGCCGCCCGCGAGCACGTTGCCGCCACCATGGGGGACGAGGAAGAACCGGTGCGCCGTGCCGTCCTCGTCCACGGCGATCACCGCACTGATCGCCGCGGGATCGCCCGTGGTGAACGACCGCAGCTTCATCTTGGTGACCTCTGCGACCGCTGCCTCGAGCTCGGAGATGCGCTGCGCCTGACCGCGGGCGAGATACGACTGCTCGAGCCCGCGCGTGTCCTTGTCGTTCTCGGGCTTAGCCTCGGCGTGTGTGGCGCCCTCGATCGCCGCAGCGTGTGCGGCCTGCGCAGTCGCGAGCTGCGCGGTGAGCTGGGCGAGCAGCTCGGCACGCAGCGCGCTCTTGTCCAGCATCGCCGCCAGTCTACATCTCGATGCACGAGATCGCGGCGAGACAGTCGAACAGCGGGCTCGCGTTCTCGTTACCGCACGCCTGGTTCGAGCATGCGTCGACCGCCTGGACCTGCTGCGGAGAGCAGTCGGAGAGGTCGGCAGAGCACTCGCC
>JACCQV010000016.1 GCA_013813945.1 Deltaproteobacteria bacterium
GCAGCACCAGCCGATGCAGCACCAGCCGATGCAGCACCAGCCGATGCAACAACCACCGATGCAACAACCACCGATGCAGCAGCAGCCACCGATGCAGCAGCAGCCGATGCAGCAACCACCGACGCAGCACCAGCAGCCGGAGCGAGGCGATTACCCGGTGTGGGGCGTGCAGCCGCAGCTGCCGCCACGCGGCGCCTCACCCACAGCGCAGGACATGATGGATCGTCCTGTGCTGCAGCAGCATCCGCAGATGCCGTACGTCGCCGGGTTCGGGCAACGGCCAGCGAACAAGGCAGTACTGCAGCCGTGGATGCTGGTCATTGGCGCGCTCATCATGGCCGCGCTGGCGTTCGCCGTGACCCGCGCGTTGATCGCCGGCTGAGCGACCCTAGGTAGGCGGCTGGATCACCCCGGGGCGTGAGCACCAAGGCAATCGTCGCGCGTTGATAGATCCATGCGCCGACCCAAACGCGACGGATCTCGCCAGGTTGTACGTTTGTTGCGATTGCGGGTCACGAAATGACCCCGGAGGCGCACGTGGGGGATGGAATGGAGACAGCCGTCGCGATGACTGGTGAGCCCGTCGATCCGATCGTCGCGATGATTCGCGACGGTCAGCATCGAGACGCGCTGTCGGCGTGCGCCAAGGCGCATGGCCCGATCCTCGGCCGCCTGTGCATGGCGTTGCTCGGCTCGCAGGCCGACGCCGACGAAGCCACGCAAGAGACGCTGCTCCGCGCTCATCGCGGGATGGGCAGCTATCGCGCCGAAGGATCGGTCAAAGCGTGGCTGTGTGGGATCGCGCGGCACGTCTGCGCCCATACGCTCGAGACGCGACGCAAGCAGCGCGAGCTGCTCGAGGTCGTGCCGGCGTCCGAGGCGGAACACGATCAGTTCGCGATTCGCCGACGCTCGCGCGCGATCCGCGAGGGTCTCGCAAAGCTCAAGCCGACGGAGCGCGAGGCCCTGGTGTTGCGCTACGTCGCAGACCTCAGCCATCGCGAGATCGCTCTCGCCTGCAATCTCGACGAGCCCACGGCGCGCAAGCGGATCAGTCGCGCCCTCGCCCGTCTCCGCTCCGTGATGCCCGAACAGGAGATCGAATGATGACCACGTGCAATGAAGTCCAGGACGAGCTCGCCGATCTGGTCGCTGGCGATCGCGACGCCGTCGCGCGCCACTCCGAGCACCTCGCGAGCTGCGATGCCTGCCGCGACGCACGCCACGAAGCCACCGAGCTCGCCGCTCGCGTGGGTCAGGCGGGCTCCGATCACGTGTCCCCCGAGGATCTCGTCGCACGAGTGCTGGCCGCTGCCGCCGAGCCAGCCGTCGACAGGTCTGCGAGCATCGCCGGCCCCGACCTGGCCACGGCTGCGACCGTCGCGATGGAGACCGCGAAGGCCGAACCCGCTCCTGTGAAGCGAACCCCGATCCGCAAGCCCAACCGCACGTGGCTGGCGCTCGGTGCAGCTGCGGCGCTCGCAGCCGGTGGCATCGGGATCTACAAGCTGCGCTCCGCGAGGACCGACGAGGCCACGACCACCACGACGGTTGCCGTCCCGAGCGCGAAAGGCTCGATCGGGACGCTCGCGTCGGTTGCGCGCGCGTCCTCCGACGGTAGCGATGGGGTCTCGATCAAGATCGGTGATGCATGGCGTCCGCTCAAGAAGGGCGAGATCCTGCGCGCCGGCACGACGGTCAAGACCGACGAGCGCACGCGCGCCGGCCTCGATCTCGCGGACGGCACGACACTCGTCCTCGATCATGGGACCGAGCTTGCGTTCGACGCGAAGGAACCGCGCGCATTGACGTTGACCGCGGGCCGGCTGTCCGCCGACATCGCGCACGTCGAGAACCATCCCGCGTCGATCGCGACCCGGTCTGGCACGATCGAGGTGATCGGCACGAAGTTCGTCGTTGCGACGACCGACACGCTGACGTCGGTGCAGGTCGTGCGCGGATCCGTGGCTCTGACCGCGACCGGCAGCGGCAAGCGCGAGCAGATCAATGCCGGCGAGGAAGGCCTGATCGAGAACGGCGCACTCAGCGTCGGTGCGGCACCTTCGCTCGCGGCCGAGCTCGGCTGGTCGGAGCTCGATGGCAAGCCGAAGGCGGCCGACGAGACGACCGCTGGCCTCGGCGCACTGCGCGCCTACAAGCCCGGCGAGAAGCGTGATCGCGACTGGAAGCTCGCGCTCGCGAAGCACGACGTCAAGGTCCGGATCTCCGGTCCGATCGCGCGCACCGAGATCACCGAGACGTTCCGCAACGACTCGGACGTCACGCTCGAGGGCGTCTACCAGTTCCCGCTCCCCGCCGACGCGCAGATCGATGGTCTGTCCCTCGACATGGCCGATCAGCCGACCGGCTTCATCGACGGCGCGTTCGTCGCCAAGACGCGCGCGGCGAAGATCTGGCAGGGCGTGATCGACAAGGCCTCGCCGATGCAGATCGCGCGGCCCTCGTCGGAGATCATCTGGGTGCCTGGCCGCTGGAAGGATCCTGCGCTCCTCGACTGGAAGCGCGGCGGCCGGTTCGAGCTCAAGATCTATCCGATCCCGGCGAAGGGCGCGCGCACGATCAAGCTCTCGTACACGCAGGTCGTCACCGCGCGCGGGCCGTTCCGCCAGTATGTGTATCCGCTCGCGCATTCGGTCGATGGCTCGACGGTCGCCGACAACTTCACCGTCGATCTCGAGGTGCGCGGCGCGCTGCCCGGCCTCGTCCGCACGGTCGGCTACCAGATGACCCCCGACGTGAATCGCAGCAACGTGAACGCACTCACGATGACGAGCAGCGCGTTCGTGCCGAAGGGCGACCTCGTGGTCGACTATCGTGCGACCGATGGTGATGCCGAGCTTCGCGCATGGACGTTCACCGGCGGTGCCGCGGTCGGGCCGGACGAGAAGCTCTCGACCAAGAAGGACGTCGGCATCGATCCCAAGGTGATCGAGGCGCAGCGCGTGGTCGCGGCCGATGCGCGGCCGACCGCGGTGCTCGCACTCCGCCCCGCGCTGCCGCGCTGGCGCGAGACCAAGCCGCGTGACTTCGTGATCGTCGTGGACTCGAGTCAGTCGATGGTCGGCGAGCGGTTCACGCGCGCGACCGAGCTCACGCTCGGCCTGATCGAGCAGATGGATCGACGCGACCGATTCACCGTCGCCGCGTGTGACAGCGAGTGTCGCCGGATGGGCGATCTGCGCGCTCCGTCGGAGGCGGCCGGGAAGGATTCGCGCACGTGGCTGTCGTCATTGACCCCGGCCGGTGCGAGTGACGTCGTGACCTCGATCCGCAGCGCAGCGGAGTTCGAAGGAAGCGACCGCGAGAAGTGGATCCTCTACATCGGCGATGGCTTCGCCACGACCGGGTTCCGCCGCGTCGCTGACGTCGAGCGCGCCCTCACCGAGGTCGCCGACAAGGGTGTGCAGGTCACCACGATCGGCATCGGTGGCGACGCAGATCTCGCGCTGCTCGCGGCCGCCGCACGCGGTGGTGGCGGCACGTACCTCGCGTACGTCCCCGGTCAGTCTGTCGAGATCGCGGCGCTCGCGGCGCTCGAGTCGACGAACGGTGCATCGCTGCGCAACGCGACGATCGAGCTTCCGAGTGGTCTGGCGGATGTCGCGCCGACGGTGCTGCCGACCGTGCGTGCCGGCGAAGAAGTGCTGATCGCGGCCCGGATCAACGGCGAGATCAAGGGCGACGTGATCGTTCGCGGCATGGTCGGTGGCCAGCCGTTCGAGCAGAAGTACCCGCTCAAGCTCGACGTCTCGACGTCGGCGGGCAATGGCTTCGTGCCGCGGCTGTGGGCAACGCTCGCGATCGAGCAGATGGAGCGCTCGGGCGAGGGCAACGACAAGACCAAGACCATCGCGCTGTCGCAAGCCTATGGCGTGATGTCGCGTGAGACCTCGCTGCTCGTCCTCGAGTCGGCGGCGATGTTCGAGGCGTTCGGTGTCGATCGCACGCAGCAGGCAGCGAAGTGGACCGGCGAGGAGCAGCTCGACGAGACCATCACGGCTGGCACGATCGCCATGGACAAGAACGCAGGGGCCCCGACCGATTCCGGGACAGTGACCGGAGCTGGGGGGACGGGGGCGGCGGAGGCGAAGTCGGAGGAGAAGCCCGAGCCCGAGAGGGACATGGCGACGGACGGCAAGCGTTCCGAGCGTCCAGCTCCGACCGCGACCGCAGCGAAACCGGCGACGCCGAGGACCGCGGCGGACCCGGCTCCGCCCCCTCCGCCGATGAAGGTCACCACCCGCAGCAAGGGCCCGGGCGGCGGCGGCGCCATGGCCGACGATTTCGGCGGAGGATTCGGCGCCGGCATGGGCCGCGGCAGCAACATGGTGGCGATGCGCCGCACCTGGGTGCGCGTCCCGGCGGTGTCGGCGTACGAGGG
>JACCQV010000058.1 GCA_013813945.1 Deltaproteobacteria bacterium
CGCAACGGTTCGAACCGCGCCCCGGCGGCCTCGATCGCCGGGGCGAACTTCCTCCCCCCGTACCACCGGATGTCGTGGCCGCGCCGGGCCAGGGATCGGACCAGCACCAGCATCGGACTGACGTGGCCGGTCAGGGGAACGGTGGCGACGAGCATGCGGGCCATGGCTGGCGCTACGACGCTGCTGGCCGCGGTGAGGTTTCACGACATCCGCCGGGCGCCCACGCCGTCTCACCTGCCACTAACCCATCGACCATTGCTGGGGTGTGCGCTGGTGCCACAGACTGGGTACGTGAGCGAAGCAGCGAGGTTGCTGGTGGGCCAGGTGGTGGGCGGACGCTACTGGCTGCGAGAGCACCTCGGCCGCGGCCAGATGGGCGACGTGTTTCGCGCTCGCCACACGAAGGTGCCGCGCCAGTTCGCGATCAAGGTCCTGCACCCCGAGCTCGTGAGGGATCCCAAGCTCTGCGCGCGGTTCGAGCGTGAAGCCGCGGTCGCGGGTCGGCTGCGTCACCGCAATGTGATCAGCGTGATCGACTTCGGAGAGACCGCGCACTCGCGCTACATCGTGATGGAGCTGGCGCTGGGCCCGAGCCTCGCGCAGCTGATCGAGCAAGGCCCTGTCGATCCGGCGCGCGCGATCCGGATCGCGATGCAGGTGTGCGACGGCCTGCATCACGCGCATGAGGCCGACCTGATCCACCGCGATCTGAAGCCCGAGAACGTCATCCTCGAGCTCGAGAACGATGAAGAGGTCGCCAAGATCGTCGACTTCGGTCTCGCCATCGTCCGCGACGGCGCCGGGGAAGGCAACACTCGTCTGACGACGCGCGGGATGGTTCTCGGCACGCCTCACTACCTGGCGCCCGAGTCGGCGATGGGCAAGCCGATCGATCGCCGCGCGGATCTGTTCGCGCTGGGCGTGATGCTGTTCGAGATGCTCACCGGTCAAATGCCGTTCGCCGGTGATGGCGTGCAGGTCGCGACAGCGAACGTCGGCGCTCGCACCCCGACCATGGCAAGTCGCGCCCCGGACGTGGTCGTCGATCCGCTCCTCGAGGCAGTGGTGCGACGCCTGCTCGAGAAGCGTCCGCAGGATCGCTTTGCGACAGCTCTCGAAGTGCACGACGTGCTCCGGCTGATCGGTTGCGATCGGCGCGCCGCAGCGGCCGTGCTCGGCATCGAGCTCGCGATCGACGCGGCCCCGCACGCGCCGGGGCCGGAGACCCAGATCGCGACGGACGAGGTCGCTCCGCTGTCCGAGCGCGGGCGAGGTCGGAGCGCGGTGTGGGCAACCGTGCTCGTGATGCTGCTGTTCGCCGGGATCGCGGGTGTCGCACTGCGCTCGCGGACTGCGGCCGACCCCATCGCCGTGGTGCTCGCGGAGACTGCGCACGACGATGTGCCAGCAGCCGTCGCGGCGCCAGAGGCGGCACCTGACCCGGTGACGGCTGCGCGACCGGTCGTGACGCCCCGACGCGCGGATCCGGTTTCGGCACCTGTCGCCGTGGCGGCGCCGGTCACTCCAGCGACGCCGATCGTCGAGGCCAGGCCGGTCCAGCCCGACTCGCTGCTCCAGCTCTATGCCTCGGTGGGCAGGACGCTCAAGCGGATCTCGGATCGCCGCGACCTGTCGGCGGATGATCTGTGGCAACGCTATCGGCGCATCCGGATCCAGCACGCGATCACATCGAGCGCGACCCGCGCCGATGCCATGAACGTGCTCACGGCGATCGAGCGCGAGGTCGAGGCTCGGTTTCTCAGCCCGCTGCTCTAGCTACGACTTCAGCACGACCTTCATGCACTCGTCTTCCTTGTGCATGAACACGTCGTAGGCCTTCGGTGCCTCGCTGAGCGTCATGCGATGGCTGATCACGAACGACGGGTCGATCAGGCCCTGCTCGATCTTGTCGAGGAGCGGCCTCATGTACTTGTGCACGTGACACTGGCCGGCCTTGATCGTCAGACCCCGGTTCATCACGGTGCCCATCGGGAACTTGTCGATGAACCCGCCGTAGACGCCCATGACCGAGACAATGCCGCCGTTGCGGCACGCCATGATCGCTTCGCGCACGGCGATCGGGCGATCGAACGCGATCTTCGCCATCTGCTTGCCGCGGTCATACGCGTATTGCAGGCCGGTTCCATGAGCCTCCATCCCGACAGCGTCGATGCACGCGTCTGGGCCGCGACCGCCGGTGAGCTCCTTGAGGGCCTCGAGCGTGCTGACCTCCTCGTAGTTGATCACGTCGGTCGCGCCGGCCTTCTCGACCGCCATCCTGAGGCGGTACGGGAATCGATCGATCGCGATGATGCGCTCGGCGCCGAGCATCTTCGCACTCGCGATCGCCAGCTGGCCAACGGGCCCCGCGCCCCACACCGCAACGACCTGGCCGGGTCGGATGTCGCAGAGCTCTGCTCCCATGTATCCGGTCGAGAAGATGTCGCCGAGGAACAGCACCTGCTCGTCGGTGAGGTGGTCGGGGATCTTGAGCGCGCCGACGTCCGCGAATGGCACGCGAACGAACTCGGCCTGGCCGCCGGCGAAGCCACCGGTCATGTGCGAGTAGCCGAAGGCGCCACTCCCCGCATGACCCATCATCGTCTCCTGGATGAATGCGTTCGGATTCGAGTTCTCGCACAGCGAGAACAGCTGCATCAAGCAGCTCTCGCACTGGCCGCACGCGATCGTGAACGGGATGACCACGCGATCGCCGACCTTGACGTTGCGCACGCCACGACCGATCTCCATCACCTCGCCCATGAACTCGTGGCCGAGGATGTCGCCCTTCTCCATCGTCGGGATGAAGCCGTTGTAGAGGTGGAGATCCGAGCCACAGACCGCAGACGTCGTCACGCGGATGATCGCGTCGCCGGAGTTGAGGATCACCGGATCAGGAACTCGATCGACGCGGACGTCCTTCTTTCCGTGCCAGCAGTTCGCGCGCATGACTAGGCTCCCTTCTTGCCCGAAGGCTGCGCAGCGTGGAGGCCGCGATGGATGCTCGCATCCGAGTGAATGATCTCGCCGAGCTCGATCAGCTGCTTGACCTTGCGCAGGTCGCCATCCGCGAGCTGCTCGACGTCGTTGTGCAGGACGCGGCCGACTGCCTTCTTGATCCGCGACGGCATCGTGATTTCGACACGAACTTCGGTGCCCCGCCCGCCCGGTGCCGTCGAGAACGTCACGTTCCCCTTCTCTGCGATGTCACCGGCGACCTCGCGCCAGCGCTGGCTGACCTCCTGGAGCGGACGATTGATCGTCACCGCAAGAACCTTCTTCTGCGGAACCTTCGGAGGCTGATCCTTCTGCAGCTTCGCGCCGGTGACGGCATCGAGCACCGTCACTCCGAGCACGGCGACCATGGCGCCGACCAGCCGCTCGGTGTGAGTCCGCTTGCTCTTGAAGGCCCACGCAAGGAACGCGAGATCGATCGCATCGCCGACGACGCGCGACCACACGGGGATGGGACGCCGCGGCTTTGCCAGGATCCCGAGACCGCTCGCGATCCCACGCGCACCGAACAGCCGCATCGTCAGTCGGGTCCGGACATCCGGCTCGATCCCGATCGCCTTCGCGAGAACGCGTGGCGCGGCCATCTCCGCGAGGCCGAGGCCAAGGCTGAACAGCCCGAGCCCTTTCGAGATCGTCCCGACCTGCCCGTCGGACTCCTCCCGTGTACGTAGCGAATCCATGATTGCTCTCCCTTGGTTGAATAAGACCAACGCGAGCAACACGCGTTCCACGCAGGCTGCCATGCCAGCGAAACCACGGCGCTCGGAGCGAGCGCCCCTGTCTTATGGCGCGCACCCGCACGGGCGCCGCTGCTTTGCGATTTCCGCCGATCGCGCTGCGTGTTAGCGTCGGCGCGATGTTCGATTTCAAGACTCTCTGTGTGCTCGCGACTGCGCTGCTCGCGGCATGCGGCCCGACCTCGCGCGATCAGGGCGATGACACCGGTGGTGGCGGCGACGGCGGCAATCGCGACAGCAGCAGCGGAGATGGCTGCTCGGATGCCTCGAAGCTCGTCTATGTCGTCGACTCCAACGACAAGCTCTCGAATTTCGACCCGATGACGAAGACGTTCACCGATCTCGGTGACCTCTCGTGTCCGGCGGGTTTTCTCGCGACGCCGTTCTCGATGTCGATCGATCGCGACACCAACGCGTGGGTGCTCTACAGCGATGGCGATCTGTACAAGGTCAACACGACGAACCTGATGTGCACGGCGACCTCGTGGAACACGCAGCTCGGCCTGACGCAGTTCGGGATGGGGTTCTCCACGGAGACGGCCGGCGGCACCGCCGATACCTTGTTCGTCGCCGGTGGCTCCGGCCCGACCGTCCCGACCTCGACGCTCGCGACGTTGTCGACCACGAACATGACCGCGAGTAGCCGCGGCACCGTGACCGGCTGGCCCGAGCTCACCGGCACCGGGAACGCCGAGCTGTGGGGCTTCTTCCCGAGCGCCGGCGGCGCCCGGATCGAGAAGCTCGACAAGACGACCGGGGCAGCGCTGCAGACGTTTCAGCTCCCGACCCTCGCCGGCGAGCCCATGGCGTGGGCGTTCGCCGCGTGGGGCGGCGACTTCTGGGTGTTCCTGATGAGGGGCAACGACGTGCAGACGACCGTCTATCAGGTCAGCGGTTCGAACGGCCAGATCAAGGGCATGACCTCCGCTCCTGGCCGCCGCATCGTCGGCGCCGGCGTCTCGACGTGCGCTCCCACCGTCATTCTTTGATCTGCCTGGATCCGCGGCGGATCGTCCTCTGACCAGCCTTGACTCCGTTGGCGGCGCGATTGACTGTCGGCGGACGATGAAGCTTCAATTCGCGCAGGTCCCGACCAAAGAGCAGATCAAGGCAGCGCTCGAACAGCACCTGCCCCAGTACACGTACAGCTTTCGCATCGGCAAGTTCGTCGATTGCAAGCAGACGTTCTTCATCGGAGCGACGGTCGTCCCGAAGAAAGACGGCATCGTCGTCAATGCCGCCTTCCCGTCGGCAGGCGCGAACATGTTCTTCACGCTCTTCATGTTTGCGACCGGAATTCTCGTCGGTCTCCTGCTCTGGCTCGTGGTCTGGAAGGGCTCGCAAGACAAGGTCATGAAGCAGGTCGCCGACGTGCTCGCGCAGGTGTTCGGCGCGAATGGGCAGCAGCCACAGCTCCCCGGCGGCCAGGCCCCGCAGCTCGCACACGGTCAGCAGCCGCCGCACATGCAGCAGCCGCCGCACATGCAGCAGCCGCAGCTTCATGGCCATGCCCAGGGCCAGCCGCCCGTCGGCCAGCAGATGGGTCCGCACGGCCAGCCTCCGCACGCGCAACCGCACCAGCATCAGCAGCACCAGCCGCAGATGCAGCAGCCGCAGCACATGCAGCAGCCGCAGCATGCGCATGCGCATGCGCCGCAGGCACAGGGCTTCGCTCCCGGCATGCAGGTGTTCGTCGCTCCCGGCGATGGCCAGCGCTATCCCGCGACCGTCGTCTCGGCGGCGAACGGTCAGTACCATTGCATGATGCCGAACGGGCAGCCGTACTGGTTCCCGGCGCAGAACGTCTCGGTCAGCTGAACGTCACGACGCGAGTGTCTTGACGAGCTTGCCGCCGCGGAACACCCACATCGTTTCCGGTTCACCCTGGATCCAGCACTCGTCGCGGGTCAGCGGCATCGTGGCGACGACCGCGACTCGATCGTTGGGCGTGGTAACCGCGGCAAAGTCGACGCTGACATCTTCGTCCGCCAGCGTCGCCTTCATGAACGGCGCCTTGCGCGCGATGTAATGCAGCTTCGTCGAGCATCGTGCGTAGAGCTGCTCGCCATCGCCGAGCAGCATGTTCAACGTGCCCTCGCGACCGATCCTGCCGGCGTGCTCGGCGACCGCAGCTGCGAGCGCCGACGGCGACGGCGGCTTGTCGCGAAAGTCATGCTGCAGCGCGGCGAGCAGCGCACAGAACGCGTACTCGCTATCGGTCTTTCCCATGGGAGTGAATCGGCCGAGCTTGAGGCTGCGGACCCGCTTCACCGTGCCGTTGTGCGCGAACACGAAGTGACGGCCCCACAGCTCGCGGACGAAGGGATGGGTGTTCGCAAGATTGACAGCACCTCGGGTCTTGCGGCGAACGTGCGCGATCGCCAGCAGCGTCTTGATCGGATGCTCGGATACAAATTTTGCGAGTGGTGACGCGGCAGCTGCCCCCGGCTCGAGGAACACCCGCGCCACTCTGCCCTCGTAGAGGGCGAGGCCCCA
>JACCQV010000059.1 GCA_013813945.1 Deltaproteobacteria bacterium
GCGGATCGTCTGATCGAGACACGAGGGCAGGGGCGCTTCGGATGGCCTCGTCGGGCCAGCGGGATCCGCAGGCTTGGGCACGACGGCAGCGACCGCGGGCTGCGCATTCGCCGATGCTGCCGCGGCCCACGCCGCAGCGCACGCAGCGAGTGCGAATCCCCCGATCAAACGCGGCACTAGCCCGAAGGTATCCTTGTTCGCGAGCACGAACAATTGCCCGAGGCGCGATCCGGGATCCGCCGCACTGCGTGGCTGATCGTTGTACGATCGTGACCGATGGAGCATCTGACGGGGACGCGGATCCGGCGCGAAGCGACGCCGGCCACGGTCAACCTCCGTCGGTGCAAGCTCGTGGTGATCAAGGGCGCGCAGCGCGGCACCGAGTTCGTGGTCGCCGGTGACGTGTTCCGCGTCGGCAAGGCGCCGGAGAACGACCTGGTGCTCGCCGATGAGACCGTGTCGCGCGTCCACTTCGAGATCGCGCGCGACGCCAAGGGTTATCTCGTGCGCGACATGAAGAGCACGAACGGGACCTTCCTCGACGGTGCCGAGGTCAAGGAGGCGTACCTCCGCGCGGGCTCGGTGATCGGCCTCGGCGCGTGCGAGCTCAAGTTCACTCCGTTCGAGGAGCGGATCGAGATCCTGCCGAGTGAAAAAGAATCGCTCGGGGAGATGGTCGGCAAGTCGGCCGCGATGCGCGAGATCTTCGGGCTGATCGAGAAGATCGCGCCAACTGACGCGACCGTGCTGATCGAGGGCGAGACCGGCACCGGCAAGGACATGATCGCGCGCACGCTGCATCAGCTGTCCCCGCGGCACAACGCCCCGTTCATCGTCGTCGACTGCGGTGCCGTGGCGGGCACGCTGATCGAGAGCGAGCTGTTCGGTCACGAGAAGGGCTCGTTCACCGGCGCCGTCGCGGCTCGCCAGGGCGCGTTCGAGCTCGCTTCGGGCGGCACCGTGTTCCTCGACGAGCTTGGCGAGCTGTCGCTCGATCTCCAGCCCAAGCTCCTGCGCGTCCTCGAGCAGCGCGAGCTGCGCCGCGTTGGCGGCACCAAGACGATCAAGGTCGACCTCCGCGTGATCGCCGCGACCCGCAAAGACCTCCGCTCCGAGGTCGAGAAGGGGAAGTTCCGCGAGGATCTCTACTTCCGACTCAACGTCGTGCCGATCACCGCACCCTCGCTACGCGAGCGCCGCGAGGACATCCCGCTCCTGATCGACGCGATGCTCGGCAAGCTCAATACCTCGACCGCGGGCGTCAGCGGCGTCGAGCTGTCCGAGCAAACGCGCGCGGCGCTGATGGCGCACGACTGGCCGGGCAACGTCCGCGAGCTGCGCAACGTCATCGAGCGCGCGCTCGCTCTCGGCGCAGATCCGGGCATGCTCGTCGCGCCTCTCGGCACCCAGGATCCGAACAAGGGCGGAGCGCATCGCGACGGCCTCCAGTTCGAGCCGGGCGCTTCGTTCCGCGACACCAAGGAGAAGTGGAACGAGCTGTTCGAGCGCCGCTACCTGACGTGGCTGATCACGCGGGCAGACGGCAACATCTCGAAGGCCGCGCGCGATGCCGACATGGATCGCAAGTACCTCCACAAGCTGCTGCGGAAGTACGCCATCTCCGTCGAGGGTATCGAAGACGATAACTGAGCTCGGAACGATTTCATGCCGCGGTACTCCGGGCTGCTGGCCGGACGCGGTGGTCGGCGTTCGGCCGGACATCGTTCGATCCGATCGCTGATCTCGGCAGGTTGGGAGCGGCACATTTTCTGCTCTCGCTCCCGTGCGAGAGGATCTACAGTCGATGCCCGAGATCGAGGACATGCAACCCATCACACGCGGTGAGCTCCGCATCGAGCTTCATCAGTTCGAGGAACGTTTCGAGAAGAAGATCGACGCGAAGTTCGACGCGAAGTTCGACGTCTTCCTCGGCGCGCTGCTCGCGCGCATCGACCAGCTCCTCGACGCGCGCGACCTGCGGCTCTATGCCGAGCTCGGCCGGCACACCCGCGCCCTCGAGGAGGGCCTGGCCGGCCGGATCGCCGTGGTCGACGAGAAGTACGCCCACTTGCCGGACCGCGTGGCCAGGCTCGAGGACGCGGCGCCTCCGGGCAAACCTCGGCCCTGACGAGTCGAGGGTGCCGACGTCCAGGGCGCTACTCGATGTGACCCAGCTCTATGGCGACCTGCCGGACTGAGCAACAGAACAGTCCTGCGGTTCCTCGTCGGCGGTGGCCAGCTCGACGAGGCGGCGCCGACGGGCAGACCTCGACCGTCACGTGATTCGGAGTACTCAGGCCGGGTTGATCCGGCCACGACGCGCACCTTCGACGCGCAACGCGGTCGCGCGGGCGTTCATCACGCGCTCCTCGGCATCGTCATTGTGGTCGTAGCCGAGCAGGTGACAGAGGCCATGTGACGCGAGGTGAAGCAGCTCCGCAGCGAGGCCACGCGTTGCTTGCCGCCGGGCGGTCTCGACGGAGATCACGATGTCACCAAGCAGGCGAGGGTGGAGGCCTCCGCCGGGGCCCTCGCGCTGCGCAAAGGCGAGGACGTCGGTCGGCTTGTTCTTCGCCCGGTAGTCGCGGTTGAGCGCCTTGATCTCGGCGTCCGTGGTCAGCCGCAGCGCGACCTCGAAGTCGGGCTGGCCATCGGTGCGTGCGGCGGCTCGCACCATGCGGCCGATCTCGGTCACCAGCCGGCGCTTGAGCGCGGCGGGAACAGCGACGCCGTCGTCGACACTGACGTCGAGCGTCATTTCTTCGGTTGCGTGATTTGCCAGACGTTCGACTGGAGGAACACGTCGAACAGCGCGGAGTCGAGCTGACCGCGCTTGACCTCCGAGGCGACGATGTCGAGCGCCTTCTCGGACGGCATCGCCTTCTTGTACGGGCGATCGCTCGCGGTCAGGGCGTCGTAGATGTCCGAGATCGCCATCATTCGCGCGGGGATCGGAATCTGGTCGCCACGGAGCGCCTTGGGATAGCCGCTGCCGTCGAGCTTCTCGTGGTGCGCGCCCGCGATCTCGGGCACGTCGCGCAGCGTTCGGCTCCACGGGATCTTCGAGAGGAACTGGAACGAGTGCACGACGTGACTGTTGATCTCGAGCCGCTCCTGCTCGGTCAGCGAGCCGCGCTTGATCTGCAGGCAGCTCGCCTCGTCGTGGCTGAGGAACGGGCCGGTGGTGCCGTGGTCATCGGTGAACGTCTTGCTGGCGATCTCGGCGATCCGCTCGAACCCGCCCTGCTCGAGGACGGTGGGCTCGTTCGCCTGGAGGATGAACTTGATGATGTCGTCGAGCTCCGCGATCTTGCCGACGATGTCGCGATCGACCGTGATCAGCTTCTCGGCGGTCGCTTCGCGCGAGCTCTCCATCAGGTACTGGACCTTGGACTCGAGGCCCTCGATCTTGTAGCCGCGCTTGATCAGCTGGAAGCGCTGCAAGATCATCTCGCGCTCGTGCTCGTAGAGCTTCTTGGCCTTGACCAGGATGTGCTCGCGCACGCCGACCTTGCCGAAGTCGTGGAGCAACGCCGCGTACTCGATCTGGGTCAGGTCATCGCGCGAGAACCGGACCTCGCGGTAGTGACCGCTCTCGGAGCGATTGACCGCCTTCGCGAGCCCGACGGTGAGCTGGGCGACGCGCTCGGAGTGACCGGACGTGGTCGGATCGCGTGACTCGATCGCGGAGACCGCGGCCTTCACGAAGCCGTCGAACAGCGTCTTCACTTCCTCGTAGAGCAGGACGTTCTCGAGGGCGATGCCGGCCTGCGAGGAGAGCGCGAAGATGTATGCCTCGGAGACGTCATCGAACGGCACGACGCCGCTGTCGAAGTCGTTCGGCAGATCGAGGGTGATCCAGCCCTTCGCGCGCTTGTTGATCAGCTGGATCACGCCGATCACCTCGGCGCGCGCCGAGATCATCGGGACCGCGAGCACCGAGCGGGTCTGGTAGCGATACTTGTCGTCGAACGAGCGATCGTGGATGAACCCCCACGGGTTGTTACCCGTACCCGGCTCGGCGAGCGCATAGAGATCGGGGACGTTGATCCGATCGCCGGACAGCACGCTCTGGCCGACGATCGAGCTGGCGGTGACCGGCATCGTGAAACCGGCGGGCGGCAGCGTGCGCGAGTCGTTCTGCGAGACCGCGAACCGCAGCTTGCGATTCGCGACCTCTTCATCCGATCCCTCGACGACGTAGATCGAGCCGGCGTCCGCGTTGGTGACCTCGCAGGCGCGGCGCAGGATGATCGCGAGCAGCGACTGGATGTCGCGCTCCTGCGACAGCGCGCGGCCGATCGAGATCAGCATGTCGTTCTCGTGCCGGCTGCGCTCGAGCTCGAGCTCGAGGGTCGCGCACGCCATCCGCTGGCTGATCGCCTCGGCCCTCGCGCGCAACGTCAGCAGCAACCGCGTCATGCCGATCGGCGCAACCACCGCCGTCACGTCGGCGTCGGCCGGCATCACATCGAGGCGCGCCTCCTCGATCTCGGCATCGTTCCCCACGCAGATCAGGGTGTAGTTGCCCGAGCGGGCGCGTACGAGATGCGGCTTGAGCAGCTCGGCGTCGCGCCAGACCTCGGGCCACGCCAGCACGATCAGGACCGGCATCCGCGCCCGCTGCGCAACCACCTCGAGCTCGATCCAGCCATCCCCCTGGCGGCGAACCCGATATCCGATCATCCGCCGATCGCGAGCGACCGCGTTGACCAGGTCGTCGGGGCTGGCCACCACCACGCTCACGACTCTACAGCGTTCCCATCCGTCGTGGGTGCCCCGGGGGCCGCATCAGCTGCTGGGTTTCGCGCATCAGAGCGCGTTCGGTCGCGCTTGTCATAGGCGCGGATCAAGGCGGCGACGAGCGGATGCCGCACGACGTCCTGATCGGTGAACGCGACCATGCCGATCCCGCGGATGCCCTCGACCAGCTCGAGGGCGTCGCGCAGGCCCGAGCGCTGGCCACGAGGCAGGTCGGTCTGCGTGACGTCTCCGGTGACGACCGCCTTGGAGTCGAAGCCCATGCGCGTCAGGAACATCTTCATCTGCTCGGGCGTCGTGTTCTGCGCCTCGTCGAGGATGATGAACGAGCCCGACAGGGTGTTGTGGGTGAGGATGAAGTCGTCCGTGACGTAGAGGTGGTCGGCTGCTTCGACCTCGATGCACACGGTCTCCGCCATACCCTCGGGTTCGATGCTGTCGATGTAGCGCTGCGGCCGACCGCCCCCGAGCTCTGCATAGATCTTCGCCTTGCGCGCGAGGCGGAAGGGCCGGACGTAGTCGGGTAGCCGGATGTCGAGGACGTAGGCGTCGTGGCGGTGCTCGACAGGAAGGCCCTTCGCGAGTCCCGGTGCGCGACCCTCCGCGGGCCGGGTCCGCCAATAGGCGACGCCGCCGAGCGACTGCACCAGGAACACGACATCGTCGCGGAGCTGCGACGAGGTGGTCGTGTACTGGATGCGGCACGTACGATCGGCTTGCGTGACCGGGCCACCGTCGGTGTCGAGGAGCCCCTGAAGAACCGCGAGCCGAACTTCGACGCAGTTCATCAGGAACAGCTCGGGAACGAACTTCGTGCTCGACCGGGTGCCGAACAGCCCGAGCTCGCGCAGCGTCTCGCTCAGCGGATGCGGCATGCCCGGTCGGTAGGCTCGATTGCGGATCGCGTAGTCAGGACCGTCCTTGTGCCGCACTTCGAGCCGCGCGCCGAGACCTGTCTCGAGCGCAGCCGCGAGTGCCACGTCGCCGGTCGCGAACGTCGGTGCTGTCGAACCGGTGATGCAGCCGTCACCGAGCAAGAGGCCCAGCGCGTACGGCTCGAGCGGAACCGAGCGTGGACCGAACATCGCCGGAGCACGGAGCATCGGCAGCTCGTAGCGATGCTGGTGAGCGCTGCGCAAATTCGCGCGCAGCTCGCGGGTCTCGAGTGTACGTCCGGGCTTGTCACGGCGCTTGTCCGACGGGGTGGCCACGGTCCACAGGTGCTCGGCGCAGCACAGCGTCGACGATCCATCAGTCATCGCGACGCGGAAGACTTCCTTGGTGCCCTGCGGGAACACACCGGTGACAGTGGTCGGCCAGCCGTCCGACCCCATCACTTGATCGCCCACCTCAAGGGTTCCGATCTCGCGCCAGCCACCGAGCGTCATCACCTTTGACGTCAGCGGCTGCGCGCGACCCCTCATGAATGCGAGCGGCGCGATCTCGATCGTGCCGTCGGTCATGTAGCGCTCGAGCTTGTCCGGCTCGATCATGTCGTGAAGTGCGTCGTAGAGCGGGCGCAGATACGGATCGACCTTCTCCTCGAGCGTACCGGGGAGAAAGCCGAGGCGCTCGCCGGCCTCGACTGCCGGCCGCGTCAGGATGATCCGGCGAACCTGCTTGTCGAGGAGCGCGCGCACGGCGAGGGCGACGGCGAGGTACGTCTTGCCGGTTCCGGCGGGCCCGACCGCGAACATGATGTCGTTCTCGCGAACGGAGTCGACGTACTTCTTCTGCTGGGCACCCTTGGGCGCGATCGGGCGACCGGTGCGCGGCGTGAGGATCGTATCGCCGAACACGCTGAGGATCGTCTGCCCGGTGCCCTCACCCTTGAGCAGCTGCACCGCGCGCACGACGTCCTCGGACGACAGCGGCTTGCCGGCGAGGGCGAGGTTGTAGAGCTGCTCGACGGCGCTCTTCGCGGTCTCGACCGCGGCGTCGTCGCCCTCGATCGTGATCTCGTTGCCGCGGAGGTTGACCTGAGCGCCGGCGGTGCGCTCGATCAGCTTGAGCCGAGCGTTGTTGCTACCGCACAGGCCCTGCAGGGCTTCGGCGTTGTCGAATGCGAGCTTCTCGCGGCGGATGGTCTTCGGCTGGGTCACGTGGGTGTTCTGTGCCCACGGGCGATCCTGCGGCCCGCGGGGTCAGGTCGTATAGCACGCTCGTTGAGGTACGGTGGCGCATGTCCGTTGCTCCTGGTGCCTCGCTGACCCGCCTCGTCGAGATCATGGACCGGCTGCTGGCCCCGGACGGGTGCCCCTGGGACCGCGAGCAGACGCTCGAGACCTTGCGGCCGTTCCTCGTCGAGGAGAGCTACGAGGTGCTCGACGCGTTGACGCGCAAGGATGTCGCCGGTCACTGCGAGGAGCTCGGTGATCTGCTGATGCAGATCGTGTTTCAGGCGGCGCTGCGCCGCAACGAGGGCGCGTTCGATATCGACGCTGTCGTCGCCGGCATCGCCGACAAGCTCGAGCGCCGCCATCCCCACGTGTTCGGCACGGCCACGGGCGTCCGGACCAGCGAGCAGGTGCTCGCGCAGTGGGAGGAGATCAAGCAGGCCGAGAAGGCCGCCGCCGGGCAGAAGCAGGGTCGCGTGCTCGCGGGCGTCAAGCCCGGCCCCGCGCTCGTGCGCGCCCAGAAGATCGGCAACAAGGCGGGCAAGGTCGGCTTCGACTGGCCCGGCTGGGAGGGCTCGTTCGCGAAGATCGAGGAAGAGGTCGGAGAGCTCCGAGTCGCGGCCCAGAGCGGCGAGGCGAAGGCGATCCATCACGAGCTCGGCGACCTGATGTTCGCGATCGTGAACGTTGCTCGCAAGCTCGACATCGATGCGGAGCAAGCGCTCATCGATGCAACGGATCGGTTCCGCCAGCGGTTCGAGTTCATCGAGGACCGGCTCGCCGAGCGTGGCAAGTCGCCGCAGACCTCCAACCTCGATGAGATGGATGCGCTGTGGAACGACGCGAAGCGAGCGGGCGTCGCCACCTGAGGATGGGAGCGTGATGAAAGTGACGCTTTTTTGTGCACCCGCGATGGAGTGGCAACGATCTAGCTGAGATCTACGCCGCCCTCACCAGCCGGTCATCAGGTTATCCACACGCGACGATGCGTACTCCCGCGAAACGACTCGGACTCAGCGGAACCGCCGCCCCGAAACGCCCCGTTTTCCTCCTCCCCGGAGGCGTGCTCCCCGTTGCGCCTTGACAGGTGATCCTCCCGCAGGGTAAACGCACGCTTCTACAGGAGTAATTCGTGGCCAATATCGCATCTGCCCAGAAGCAGAACCGCAAGATGATCAAGAATCGCGCGCGCAACCGCGCCGCGATGGGGACCCTCCGCACCGCCGTCAAGAAGGCTCGCATCGCTGTTGATGCGAAGTCCGACGACTCGGCGAAGCTGATCAAGGCCGCTGTCGCCATCGTCGACAAGGCAGTGACCAAGGGCATCCTGAAGCGCAACACCGCTTCGCGATACATTTCCCGCCTCGTCACGCGCGTTCCGCCCGCCGTTACCGTCTAACGTCACTGCGTTCCTCGCGGCTTCGTCGCGCGTGGGTCAGGCGTGGGTCGCGCCAGGCGTGGCACGGTGCCGCCGAGAACGCGATCGACTGCCATTTGCAGCGCGAGCGACTTCGCGCCGCGAACGGCATCCGCTCAACGCTGCGGCGCTGAGCATCTCGACGCGATCGTCGAGAGCTCCGCAGCCGCGCTGCCGCCTACTGGCAGATGCCGCCGGTGCACGTGTTCGGCGCCGTGCACTTCAGCACCGCAGCCGCGCCACCGCTGAACAGCGATGACGTACAGGCCGTACCGGTGGCGACGACGCCCGACACGTTGAGCCAGTACATGCCGGCGTTCGACGAGTAGCCGTCGACGACGATGGCGTAGTTGCCCGGTGCGACGTTCGTCATCGTGACCAGCGACTGCGTTCCGTCGCCGTTGTCATCATCGCAACCAAACGAGGTTGCGGCGGTGCACGCGGCGTCCTTGACGTGGAGCACGGTGTCGAAGCTCGTCATGCCCACGGGCGGGTTCGTGTTGAGGGTCAGCGTCTGGACAGGCACCGGCAGCGAGAGGGCATAGACCTTCTCGGGCGCCGTCGAGAACGTGCTGCACGCCGGCGTCAGCCCGTTCGTGCCGCCGGCGGTCGTTCCCATCACCTGGGTCGTCGTGATGAGCGACGTCGGATCCGTCTCCGGCATGCAGAAGACCTCGGTCGTGCCGGAGGCGGCGACGCAGCCGTAGTCGGCCGGCCAGTCGATCAGCGAGTCGGCGTCGTTGTCCACGCCGTTCGCGCAGATCGGGCAGCCCGCGCCGCCCGGACACAGATCGACCTCGGTGTCGTCGGCCGGGCTATCGCAACCGGGGTCGGCCGGATAGTCGGCCTTCCCATCGGCGGGGGAGTCGTTGTCGAGGCCGTCACTGCACAGAGCAGGGGCGCAGGTCTTCGAGCCAGCCGTTCCCTTGCAGGCGTACCCGTTGCCGCACGACAGCGCGCCGCCTGCCACGAGTGGGCTCTCGCAGCTCTGGTTGTTCGCGATCTTGCCGTTCATGTTGATCGTGAACGGACCCATGCCGGTCGAGTACCCGTCGACGACGAAGTAGTACGTACCCGCCGCGAGGTTCAGGACGTTCATGTTCAGCGGATCGCTGCACTTGATCGGGGCGCCCGTGCACAGCGAGTTGTAGAGGACCGACGAGGTATCGAAGCTCGCGGTGAGGTTCATGTCGAGCGAGGTCAGCATCGGGACGTCGATGCGGAACGTGCGATCGCCGGCCGTGTGGCTGAAGGTCGACGAGCAGCCCATCGGCGTCACGTCGTTGGTCGCACCGGTCGTGTCACCCATCGTCATTGCGCTGGTGATCAGCTGTACGCCTTCGGAGGTCACGCATGCCTCGCTGGCATCGCCGGCGGCCTTGCACGTGAGATCCATCGGGTAGTCGATCTTGGTGTCGGTGTCGTTGTCGAGCAAGTCGCCGCACTCGGGGCAACCCGCCGCGCCGGGGGTCGTCGTGCAGGTGTCGGCCTCGTCGTTGTCTGCCGGCGACGTGCAGCCGGGGTCGGTCGGATAGCCGAGCTTGCCGTCGCCGTCCTCGTCGTCCATGTCATCGCAGCGGGGATTGCTGCAGATCATCGCTGTCTGGTTCTTCGGGATGCGGCAAACGAGGCCCGGGCCGCAGTCGCCCTCGCTCGTGCAGGTGGTGCCCTCGCCGGCAAACGTCTTGACCTGGAGCGCGAACGCGCCCGCGGAGCCCGAGTCGTGTGCGCCGACGATCACGTAGTAGTTGCCGGCCTGCAGCGACTTGGTGACCTTCGAGTTCGAGTTCGAGGTCGAGATGTCATCGCTACACGCCAGGTGCGCGTCCACAGACGAGCACTGGTCCGAGCGGATGTCGATCACGGTGTCTGCCGTGGTCACGGCATCGTCGGTCGAGACCTCGACGACGCGCGGGCTCGAGAGGTGGAGCTCGTACGCGATCGCAGGGGCGCCACCGCCACCGCCGCATGGCGACATCACCATCGACGTGCTCGTGGTGTCGAGCGTGCCCATGACCATGCCGGTCGGGGGCAGGGGCAGGATCATGAGGCCGGTGCCGCAGGCGACCGGGTTGTGGAGGAACTCGTCGTCGTCCGCGGCCGCGGTGCAGCCCGGGTCATCGGGATAATCGATCGAGCCGTTGCCGTCGTTGTCCTCCTCGTCCGCGCACTGCGGACAGTTGGGCCCGGTCGGGCAGTCGTCGGTCTCGTCGTCGGCTTGCGGTGCGAAGCAGCCCGGGTCCGACGGGTAGTCCTTCAGGCCATCGCCGTCGTTGTCACGGCCGTCCTGGCACTGGGCCGAGGGCAGGCTGTCTTCGGTGTCATCGGTGGTGCTGGTGCACCCGAGGTCGTCGGGGAAGTCGACCATCCCGTCGGCGTCGTTGTCCTCGCCATCCGAGCACGGCGGTTCCGGCATCTGGGCGGCACCGCCACCATCGCAACCGAGGACCGCGGCAGACATCAAGACCAGAGCGATGAGCGAGCGCATGTGGCCCGTCTGTACTGAAGTGTGGGATTAGGGTCAAGTAGTGAATAGGTCCCCGGAAAGTGCGATCCACCACGCGAGGCGTCGACACCTCGAACGAAGCCACTCCCGACCGGTCAGCCGACGTCGAAAAACAGGAACTTGAGGTATCTGCCCTCTGGAAACGCCGGCAGGACGGGGTGATCGCTCCCGGCGCCGCCAGCAAGTCTCAGACGCAACGACCCGATAGTACCGGCCAGCCCCAGGAGATCGGCCTCGGTGATGTGGCTCGAGCACGAGGCCAGCGCGAACCGCCCGCCGGGCGCGGTCACGCCGAGTGCGGCGACGGCGAGCTTGCGATACGCCGCGAGGGCCGCGGGCCGCGCCTTCTCGCTCGGCGCGAAGCTCGGCGGGTCGACGATCACGAGATCCCAGGTCCGGCCACGCTGCCTGGAGCGCGCGAAGAAGTCGAACGCATCGGCGGTCACACCTTCGTGGCCCGCAGGCGAGATACCGGTGAGCGCAAGGTTGTGCGCAATTCCCGCGATCGCGGGTGCCGCGATGTCCACGCTCGTCACGTGGGTCGCGCCGCCGAGCGCCGCGTGCAACGAGAACCCTCCCGTGTACGAGAACACGTTGAGCACCGTGGCTCCGGCTGCGTGGCGGCGAATGCTGCGCCGATTGTCGCGCTGATCGAGGAAGAACCCGGTCTTCTGCCCGGCTCGGACGTCGACCGCGAACCGTGCATCGTCCTCGGAAATTACGATCTCCGCAGGAGGATTGCCGCGCATCGCCTCGCCGGCTGCGCGATCGCGTCGCTCCCCCCGTAGCCAGACGTGCGCGATCGCGATTCCCGCGCGCTCGAGTCCACCGATCACGTCGGGCAGGCGAGGGCGCCAGAACGCGGATGCCGCCGGGCCGTCGAACACGATCACCGCGGTGTCGTCGTAGTGGTCGACCACCAGGCCCGGGCACGCATCGCCCTCGCCGTGAACGAGTCGCCGTCCGGTGCAGCCCACGAGCAACGGATCACGAA
>JACCQV010000077.1 GCA_013813945.1 Deltaproteobacteria bacterium
TCTGGAAATGGAACATCGACCCGGTATCGGCCGGTGGCTCGGCCGGTTGCCTCGGAGTCGCCTACGCAGACGCCTACGCCTACGCCTACGCCTACGAGGTCAACACAAGCGATCCCTGGGGTTAGTCACCGCAGCCGCGGTCGCCACAGGGGCTCCGCATGCCCCCACCAGGCATGCGACGCGCGGATCGCTTTCTCGATCCCGGGGAACCCACCGAACGCACGGGTCTGCGATGGATAGCGCGCGATCGCGTCGAGCTGGCGCTGCTCGTGGCCGCGCACGTTGGTGGTCGTCAGGGTCCAGTCCGCCGTGCGCAGCGCAGCAAGGAGAAACGTCTCGACCTCCGGTCCGCGGCGCGCCGCTGCGATCGTGGACAGGATCACGGCCAGCCGGCGCGCGCGCAGCAGCGGCGACTCGCGATGTCGCCACACGCGCAGCGCCGCAACAAAGTGACGGCGCCGCATGGTGCCGGACAGCGCGTAGAAGTCCTCGTAGAACGAGACGCGGTCGAGCCAGCCACGCGCGTGCGCCCAGTCCGTCGTCGCGATCAGGGTCTCGACATGATCGATGTGATTGCCGACTCCGAGCGGCACGAGGATGCGATCGGGCGCGAGCTCGGCGAGCGGAGCGAGAGCCTCCGTCACAGATCCGAGTGTGGCGAAGCCGCTGCGGCCCGCCGGCGTGGCGAAGAACGACCAGCCGCTGAGGTACGGTTTGCGGAACGCGCGCTCGATCTGGTCGAGGCGCCGGACCTCGGCGCCGACGATCGTGCACGCCTCGGCATCCTCGGCGCGCCGCTGCTCGTAGTCGGCGAACTTGCGCATGCTGGGCGCGATCTCTGCGAGCGCGGGTCCGGTGGTGTAGACGCTCGCGATCACGACGCGCGCACCCGCAGCGGTCCACGCGGCGATCGACGCGCCGATCGACAGCACGGCGTCGTCGAGGTGCGGCGACACGACCAGGACGGTCTCGGTCATCGGTTGAACGGCTCGTCGTTGATCCAGTGGAAGCCGCGGGAGGTCAACAGTGGCTCGGGCTCGAGCCGGAGCGTCACCCGGAGCTCGTGACCGCGATGACGGCCCTCGAGCACGAGCTGATCCTCCACCCGCGTATAGCTCCAGACCTCGTCGATGAGCCCACGCTGCACACGGATCGTGGTCGCATCGATCTGCGCCGGATGGTGGACGCGCGTATCCGCCATCTCGCGGATCGTGACGAAGCCTCGCGACACGATCAGCTTGCGCCAGCGCACCGGATCCGTGAGCAGCGGTGGCCGCTCGACGCCGTCGGCGACGAACGACTCGACCTGCCAGATTCCGTGCAGCGGGGTGGGCGGCGGCCGCCAGTCACGGGCCCTGTCCACGAACTGCGTCAAGCCCAGCACCATCGAGCCGATGATCACGAGCTTCACGATCCACCGCACGCGCTCCCAGCTCGGGGTCATCCGCACGCGCAGCGGAAGCTCCTCGACGCGATACCCGAGCGCGGCCGCGAGCAACCGCATCGACTGCGGCGCCGCGATCGCGATCGAATAGACCAGCAGCTGAAGCGAGAACAGCTTGACCGGCACGTCGTAGCTGAAGTTCATCATCACGATGTTGGTCAGCACGGCGATTGCCGCGAGCGCACCGAGCATCGACGTGCGCCGCCACAGCAGCAGCAGTCCCGGCACGACCTCCATCCAGCCGCCGAACATCGTGTACGCGCGCGACGAGCCCATGAACGACCACAGCATTCCCATCGGAGACATATCGCCGACTCGTTGATCGAGCCGGGTCGGCGAGAGGTCGACGAACTGGATCGCGAAGACCTTGGCGAACCCGTAGTGCAGCAACATCATCGCGAGGAAGTAGCGGAGGACGACGATGGCCGTGCCTGCGAGCCTCGCGTACGACGCGCGCTTGCGATCGAGGATCGACCACGCGAGCGTCCCCGCCACGGCCAGGATCCCGATCAACAGCAGCTGAACGTAGTGCCACGTGGTGTCGCCGCTACCGTGGTTGATCTGCGACGGCGCCGGAATGCCGAGGATCACGCGCGCGGTCCAGACCACACCGCAGTCCCACAGCTGGTAGACGAGGGCTCGAAGCCGCCAGGTGCCCGGGATCAGGCCGAGCGGGAACGGAACGATCTGGAGCACGGCAACCAGGAAACCGAACCGAAAGGCGATCCGTTTACCCAGAGACCAGCGCGCCGGCATACGGGTCATGCTACCCGCGATGTTAGGGTCGGGCGCATGCCGCGCAAGCTATTCCCCGAGGACCGGATTCATCCGGACATCAGTGAGAAGATCTCGACCCAACATCGCGACGTCGTCGACGAGGTGGAGTCCGCGATCGGAGCCCACTCGATCGTCATCGTCGGAATGAAGCAGAACCCGCACCCACGCCGGGCGAAGAAGCTCCTCGAAGCGAAGAATATTCCGTTCCACTACCTCGAGTACGGCAGCTACCTGAACAACTGGCGCCGGCGCACCGCGCTCAAGATGTGGACCGGCTGGCCGACGTTCCCGATGGTCTGGGTCAAGGGCCAGCTCATCGGCGGCGCGGCTGATCTGCAGAAGCTGCTCGACAGCGGCGAGCTCGAGCGTTTGCTCGCAGCCTGACCCCGAACCGATTGCAATCTCCGCCGATCTCGTCGACGGTCGGGCATGCGCATCCTCGTGCTCTGCACGATCCTCGCGGCGACCGGCTGTGGTGACCGCAAGCTGGCTCCAAGCGTCCCTTCGTCGTACCGCTTCCTCCCGGCAACCCCGGATCTGGTCGTCCGCGTCGACCTCGTGCGTGCACGCGCCTGGCCGCACTTCGCGAAGGCCGCGCCGGTCGCGCTCGCGAGCGTGCAGCGGCTCGTCGAGGACACCAAGCGCGTGTGCGCGCTCGATGTCGTCGCAGAAGCGTCGACGATCGTCCTCGGTCGCAAGGGTGCACTGCTCGGCGGCGACGTCACCCTGATCATCGCCGGTTTGCCCGCGGCGAAGATCACGAGCTGCTTCGAGACGGTCGCGAAGGCGGGCTCGGCCCTGCAGCTCACGATGGACGGGCCCATCGTGCACGCAGCGATCAGCGGCAAGTCACTGGCGTCTGCAGCCGTCTTGCCGGGTGGTGAGCTCGTGATCGTGGCGCGCGGCGGCAAGGGCGTCGAGCCGGCCGCCTGGAAGACCGAGGTCGGCCAGACCTCCGCCCCGCTCCCCGCCTGGACCTCCGAGCTCGACGCCAAGGATCCGATCGCGGTCCGCGCCGTGCTCGATGCGCGAACGCTCCTTGCGAGCGTCGCACTCGCGGACCCGCTCGTCGTGCGCGGCACGGTGACGA
>JACCQV010000359.1 GCA_013813945.1 Deltaproteobacteria bacterium
GCTTTGCCGATGATCGTGGACGTGTACGAGCACGTGACTCGTGCACGTGCACGAACGACCTTAACTGTCCAGCATTGGCCCTAACCGCCTTGCGCACCAGCAACCCGCAATCACGCGGAGAGGGAGATACGTGTATGCGTACGATGAAGACTATCCTTTCTTGTCTGACCCTTGTTCTCACTGCGTCGACGGCGATGGCCGAGGACGACCTCGACAAGGATGCCGGCACCGGCACCCCCGCGAAGGTCGCCCCGCCCAATGACGGCAACCTGCCGCCCTCGCAGTCGGACCACGATGTCCAGCCGCCGGTCGCGTCTCCGGGCGCGCAGCTGCCGGACACCGGCATCGTCCAGCAGGCCGGCGTCGGTGGCATGGTCGGCTACGGCCGCGCGGGCGTTCTCGAGCTCGGTGGTTCTGCCGGACTCCAGATGTCCTCGGAGTTCCGCAGCCTGAGCATCAACCCGTCGATCGGTTGGTTCGTGGCGGATAACCTCGAGCTGTCTGCGATCCTCGGCGTCTCGAACATCAAGGCCGGCGACGAGTCGGCGACGATGTGGAGCGCGGTCGTCGAGCCGTCCTATCACCTGCCGTTCAACCGCAGCATGTTCGGCTTCGCGGGTCTCGGCATCGGTGCCGCGTACGAGCAGCGCCTCGGCGCTGGCCTCGCGGTTGCGCCCCGCATCGGTGCCAACTTCCTGGTTGGCCGCTCGGGCGTCCTGACCCCGTCGCTGCAGTACCAGTACATCACGCACAACTCGATGGTCGAGGATGACGTCACGGTCGTCGCCCTCACCAACGCGCTCAGCGTGAACGTCGGCTACACGGCGATGTGGTGATCGATCGCCTCACCGAGACCTTCATGACCGCGTGCGGCGGCGCTTCGGCGCCGCCGTTCTGCAGTTTCGGCGGCCGCTCAGAACGAGCGCTCGACGCCGATCGTCAGCGTGTGCTGACCCTGCCGCGTGCTGTCGTCCTGGATGAGCAGCGCGCCGTCGTAGCGCAGGTAGCCCGCCACCGCAGGCGCCGGCGGCAGGTGCACGCGCAGGCTGAGCGAACCGGCGGGGCCGATACCCGTTCCGCCGAGGTGCACTCCGAAGCCCGCGCCGAGCTCGAGCCAGCGAACGATTCCACGGCGCGTCACGGTCAGCAGCGTGCGGCCCTGCGCGTGCAGTCCATCGACGAGCCACAGCGAGCCCTCGGCGCCGAACATGGTTCGACGACCGAATTCGAATCGGGCCGCGAGCGCGACGAGGCCCGAGGTCTCGCTCGCCTGTGTGGCGACGCCTGCGCCCAGTGCGGCCGCAATGCGCAGTGCGCGACGTCGCATCGACATCGGGCTCGATGTGACGTACTCCGCGTCTTCATCCATCGTCGTGCCCGCGACGGCGACATCGGGACTCTGCGCGCGAGGAGAGTCTGCGACCGGCGCTTCTTCGACGTCGGCACCCGAGCCGCCTGCATCCTCGGCGCTCCTTGTCTGATCGATCGTGGTGGGCTTCTTCGTCACCCCGGAGAGGCTGTCCAGCTTGTCGGCTTCCTCCTTCACGGTCTCGCGCTTGACGTCGCTCCAGCTCATGCCGGACGGAACCGAGACCGGAACGGCGACGCTGTGCTTCACGCCGCCTTCGACGATCACGTCGGTGCCGATCGCGATCAGCGACGTGTACGGCGAGACCAGACCGAACGCGAGCGCATGCTTCGTCACCGCTGCAGGGTTCTCCGGTCCGACGAGTAGATCCTCGAGCCGCAGCTGGGCCCACCGCCGAGCGAGCGGACCTGCCACCGTGGTCGCACCGTCGAGCTTGCGGGACGGGGCCATGGTCTCGAGCGAGAACAGCTCGCCTCGCGCGCGCGCGTTCGCCGTCGCCACGCGCTTGACGCGCGCCAGCACGATCATCGCCTGCCCTGCGCCGAGCCGCGGTAACACGCTCGGCACGACATCGCTCGCGACGAGCGTCCCCCAGCTCACGGTGAGCGGAGCCAAAGGGCTCGCGATATCGACGAGCGTCGACTTCGCCGCCGCCGCGAGATCATCGGCAGGCAGTGCGAACCGGATCGTGCCGCCGGTGACCGCGGCGATCCCCGTCAGCAACCCGCGCGCCGGTGCAGGACCGACGCCGATCACGTGAACCGGCACCCCGAGTCGCCTGGCCGCTGCGATCGCTGCACGATCGTCGGCGACGAGGCCGTCCGTCACGATCACGATCGCCGCGCCATCGGGCTTCGCCGTCTCGAGCACGCGCGTCAGATCGAATGGCGCTCCGGGCCGCATCCACGTCTCCTCGATCGTTCGCAGCGTGGCGGGGGCTGACCGCCAGGCGATTTGATCGCCGCCGGTGATCCCGATCTTGTCGCGGTTCCCGAGCGCACCGAGGAGTGCACGCACGAACGGTTGCACGACCACCATCGCGTCACCCTTGATCGTCGCCGCGCGATCGAGCACGAGCACGAGCCGCACGACTCCTTTGCGCGGAGCCGCAGCGGCGGCCGACACGACCACCGCTGCATATCCGCCATCGCCCGCCGCCTCGATCCAGCCGGCGCCGGTGGTCGTCGTACGCCACCGCACGACGGCATCGTGATCGCTGTGCCGATCGGTGAAGGTAAACGCGGCGGCGCTTCCTGCGAGCTCGTGGGTCGGGCTCGCTACATGAGTGACGGGATCGATGAACGCGATCGCGACGGTGGTCGCGCCGCCTGCATTCGGTGCCGTGGGCGGCGTCACGCGCGACGCATCGGGCGCTCGGTCGGTATCCGGTGCACGACCAGTCCCCGTCGTGGGCCGTCCACTGACCGCACCGGGCACGTAGCGAGGCGCGACGACCATCGGGAGCACGAGCTCCCACGTTCCGTCTGCGTACCGCGCGACGGTGTCGTAGCGGAGCGAGACCTCGACGGTTCCCTTCGCCGGGATCGCGGACACGGTCTGCGTGAACACGTCGGGGCGCTCCCGATCGAGCACCGCGGCAGCAACCCCCGCCCGGACGGCCGCTTCGTACCGGCGCTGTGCATCGTCGCGGTTCTCGATCGCTGCGCGGATCGTGCGCGAGCCGCTCGTGATCCACATCGCCGACACGGCCGCGTCGACGGGCAAGGGAAAGATGTAGGTCGCCTCCGTCGCGCGATCGGAGCGGTTGTGGAACCGCTGCGTCACGATCGTCTCGATGATCGGTCCGCGGATCGTGACCTCGATCGTGCTGTCGAGCATCGGCAGCGGCGGGGCCGACGTCGGCGAGCCGCTCGAGGTCGGATACATCCCCATCACCCGGTTGCCGCTCGACGCGTGCGCTCCCGGCGCGAACGCGAGGACAAGCGCAAGGA
>JACCQV010000103.1 GCA_013813945.1 Deltaproteobacteria bacterium
CCCGCGTTGCGCGTCGTGGGACCGTCGAACGGACCTGCGGGCGACGGTGGCGGTGACTTCGCGACGACACGCGGGACGGTCTGCGTCTGCGTGTGGCGAAGCGGCGCCGCCGCTGGCACCGCGGCACTCTGCTTGACGAGCTCGGCCAGCTTCTCGTCGGTCGCCACCGGCGTGTGCTGATCCTGCTCCCACTCCTCGAGATCCATCGCTTCCATCTCGACGAGCTCTTCCTTCGGCTGCGACGGCGGCGCGGGCTTGCTCACGGCTTGGTCGCCTCCGCGACGACATCAGCAACGCCGAACGGCACGTCGTCCTCGGTCGCGAACACCTTCGCGACGGCGCGCGTCCGGGTCTTCGCATCGACGTCGAACAGCGTGATCGTGACCTTCACCGAGTCGCGCTTGGGGCCAGCACCGATCTCCGCGAACAACATCTGACTCGCCGACAGCTCCTTGCCGACGGCCTCGTAGCAGTCAATCGTCGGTTCGACGCACTCGATCGAGAGCTGGACGACCTCGAGCGAGACCTTCGAGACATCAGGCTCGTTGAAACCGCGGAGCCGCGCGCGGCGCAGGCGCTCGGTGGTCGCAGCTGCGGCAAGCGGGTACGCATCGCTCTCCGCGGGCACGACGACGAAGATCCGTTTGGCGGGGGTCGGCACGGTGGGTGGCGGTTTGGACGCGGGGACGCAACTCACAAAAGCCACGAGAGCTATGAGCAACGAGCTCCCAGACGTCCCCCAATGGAGCCTCACGGTCGACACCAAATGTAGCATCGTCCGGGATAGAGTCCGCTCCGTGAGGACCCCGATCTCCATCGCGGTGGTGGTGGTGGCCGCGTGCGGCAGCCCGACGCCGGCACCCGAGCTCCCCGCCTGGGACCGGACGTTGCCGTCCGCGGCGGTGATGGGGGTCCGCCGGGGGTTGACGCCCGCACGCGGGATCGTCCACCTCCACTCCCCCTATTCGCATGACGCATGCGACGGCATGCCTCGGGCGGTCGACGGGGCGGTCAACGAGCCATGCCTCGCCAGTTTGCGCAGCGCCCTGTGCACTACGAGAATCGACTACGCGAACCTGACCGACCACGACGACTCGATGGCCGACGAGAGCTTCGCGGCGCTGTTCTCGATGCGCGGCGCCGACCAACCGATCCTCCGTGGCGGCGAACAGATCGCGTCACGCCTGACGTGCGACGACGGCCACCAGGTCGCCATCACGATTGGTGGCGAGAACGACCTCATGCCGATCATGCTCGATCGGCACGTTGCGGGTACCGCCGCCGAGCGGCACGCCACCTACAACGGCAACGATGCGACCACAGCAGCAGCGTTCCGCGCCGCCGGAGGCCTGGTCTGGGTTGCCCACACCGAGAGCAAGTCGCTCGAGACGCTGCGCCTCGTCCAGCCTGATGGCATCGAGGTCTACAACCTCCACGCGAACATCGACCCCACGATCCGCAAGGACTACCTCGGGCTCGATTCGTCAGGCGCAATCTCCGGTGCGATCGAGTTCGCCGATTCCAATCCCGGCCACGCGGAGCCGGACCTGGCGATGCTCTCGTTCCTATCGCCCAATGGCCCGGCGATCGACAAGTGGCACGCGCTGCTCAAGGAGGGTCGCCGGATCTCGGTCACCGCTGGAAGCGACGCCCACGAGAACGCGATCCCGATCCTGCTCCCCGACGGAGAACGCGGAGATTCGTATCGGCGCGTGATGCGCTGGTTCGGCAACATCGCGCTGGTCGCCGATCCGAAGAACATCGATCAGGTCGAGCAGGCGCTCGGTACCGGCCGCAACTTCGCACTGTTCGAGATCCTCGGGACGCCGGAAGGATTCGATGTCGGCGCGGCAACGCCGGGTGGCCAGACCATCGAGCTCGGCGGCACGGTGTCGCGGACCGAAGGAGCCACACTGAGAGTCGGCATCCCCCGGGTCCTCGGTCTCGACCCCTCGCTACCAACGCCGACGATCCGTGCGCGCGTGTTCTGGATCGACCCGACCGGTCCCGTGCAGATGATCGCCGAGGTCGATGGCGCGGTCGACACGCAGGTCAGCGCAGCGCTCAGCGCACCTGGCGCGTATCGCGTCGAGATCACGATCGTGCCGTCGCACCTCGGACCGTACCTCCATGACCTCGGCACCGAGATGGCCGAACGGGAGCTGCCGTGGATCTACACGAGCCCGATCTACGTGCAGTGATCAGTCGAAGAACTCGGCGTCCACGTCGATCACCGTAGCGGTATCTGCGGCGAGCCGGATCGTGAACGGCAAGCGGCCGCGGCGGACGGATACGACGTAGACCACGGCGACGTCGACCTGCCCCCCCGCAGGTTCGAGCGCTCCGGTGATCATCGCCGAGCGCTTGAACGACCGCAGCTCGCCGGGCTTCACGGTCGCCTCGGACTTCCGGCCATCGCTCGAGTCCCACTCGAGCGGCACGCCGACGACGGCCCGCTCGATGGCGGCGCGATCGAGCACGGCGTCGCACAGCGTGAGCGGTGGCAGGAGGCCTGGGCCGACCTCTACGCCGAGCAAGCGACCGTGACGATCCAGGCGCGTGATGATCGATCCCGTGCCGAGCCGCACCGGGGCGAGGTCGAGATCCGGATCGCGGCTGCGCTCATGAACCATCTCCCAGCGCACGCCCGGGCGCGTAGGGGTTCGTGCCGACGAGCCGAGCTCCGACGACTCGAGGCCGAGCACATCTGCCACGGGTGTCAGCACGTCGATCACCCGCGTTCGTGCCTCCTCCTCGGTGCGCGGCGCCTGACTCCCAGCGGTAGCCCCCTGCCACGTGATCCGGCTCGCGCGGTCGCCGAGGGCCGTCATCTCGATCTTCGCCCTGCCGCCGACCGGCGCGATGCGCTCCCGGATCGACGCCAGACGCGCCGCGACCTCCGCCGGCGGCGCGGGCCGCAGCCGCACCGAGCACGGTCCGGTCC
>JACCQV010000141.1 GCA_013813945.1 Deltaproteobacteria bacterium
GCGTCACCCGATCGGGGTTTTTGACTCTGGAGTGGGAGGACTGACCGTGGTTCGGGCGCTACGCGCGACCCTGCCCGGCGAGGACATCATCTACCTCGGCGACACGGCACGCGTCCCGTACGGCAACAAGAGCCCACGCACCGTCGAGCGCTACTCGCTCCTGTGTCAGCAGTTCCTCCTCGATCGCGGGGTGAAGCTCGTGCTGATCGCGTGCAACACGGCCTCGGCCAACGCGCTGCCTGCGCTGAGCGCAGCGAGTCCGGTGCCGGTGATCGGAGCGGTGGAGCCGGGCGCGTCCACGGCGCTCGCAGCGACACGCAACGGTCACGTCGGCGTGATCGGTACGCTCGGGACGATTCGCTCCGGAGCGTACGCAGCCGCGATCAGCAGCCGCAATTCCGCCGCGAAGCTCACGGCACTCGCGTGTCCCTTGCTGGTTCCGCTGGCCGAAGAGGGCTGGATTGACGACGAGGTGGCAGCACTCGTTGCACGCCGGTACCTCACCCAGCTGTTCGCGATGGATCCGGAGCTCGATACGCTCGTCCTCGGCTGCACGCACTACCCGTTGCTGAAGGACGTGATCACGCGCGTTGCGACGGAGCTTGCGGGCAAGCCGATCGCCGTCGTCGACTCGGCATCCGCGATGGCCGAAGCCGCACGCGTCGCGCTCGGTAGCGGCGCGAACCTGCGCGGCGGGCCCGGACGCCTCGATTGCTTCGCGACGGATACGTCGCGCCTCGACGAGCTGGCGCCGCGCTTCCTCGGGGAGGCGCTCACCGGGTTCGAGCTGATCGACCTGTAGAGCGTCGCTACGCGCGCACGGCGGGCTTGGGCACTTTGTTGCCCTTGACCCGCATCTCTTCGGTCTGCCGGCGCTTCATCACCTCGGTGACGGTCGTCGCCTTCTTCAGCTTGTCCGCGATCGTCTTCTCGTCGACGGGATAGTCCGTGCGGAACACGAGCCCGTCGTCGAACAGCAGCTCGCGCGCTGCTTCGTCGTCGAGGTACTTCGTGACCTTCTTGCCCTTGTACTCGAGGCCCGGCAGCGTCGGGACCTTGCTCTCGAGCCACGGCATGAGATCGCCCATCACGGTCTTGCAGACGGTGAGGTGCTCGTCGAGGTTCTCGAACAGCTCGGGGAACCGGCCGCGAAACGCGTCCTCGTCCTCTCCGGTGCCGAGCGCCTTGGCGAGCGCCAGGCGGAGCAACAGTGCGTCGTCGGTATAGCTGACGAGTGCATCATTGCGATCCGCGATGAAGTCGTTTGGTGAAACGATGTAGGCGACGACTCCGGCGGCGACTTCCCGCACCGGTCGCGGCAGGTTCTCGTCATCCATCGCGTCAAACGCGATCTTGAGGTCGTGGGGTAGGGACACCAACCAACCGCGCACCAACTCGACGAACTTCGACTCAACTGCTGCAGTACTCACGGGGGTATGCGTACCCCGCGTTTGCGGGGCCTCCAAGAAGCTTCGAGACTGAAGCCCGAGGAAGGGAGTATCAACCCCTCGCACGGAATACAAGCCGTCCGGCCGGGCGGTCGCGGGGCTGACGGTCTCGTCCCGGACCCGCGGGGCAGATGGCCCCAGGGTCAAAAATCTTCGCGGGGGCCCACGCTTACGCCCGTGTCGCACGGATCCGTAGCGCCCCCGGCCGTGGTACGTTCGACCTGCGGTGGCCAAGCGTTCACCTATCGCCGGGTACAATCACAACGTCCGGTATCGCGGCCTGATCTTCCACGTTCAGACCGAGGATTCGGGCCAGGCAAGCCCGCACCTGTTCACGCATATGTTCTACGGCGGCGTGATCATCTCGACGCGCAAGCTCGTCTACGACGCCGGCTCCGCCGAGGACGCGATCAAGGGACTCATGCAGTCCCAGCACAAGGTCGTGCTCCGCGACCTCAAGCGCGGCATGTTCGACGACAAGATCGATCAGTACCTCGCGGGGACCGAAGGGCTACTACCGCGTGGCCAGGGGGATGAGGGCGAGCGACCGATGACGGCTGCGAGCCCGCCGCTGGCACGCCCGCAGACCGATGTCCCGCGCGAGAGCTCACCTGTTCTCCAGGTGCGGATGAGCGAGCCGGAGATCACGCTCGAGCGCGCGGAACGATCGCAGACGGAGCACGACTCGATGCCCGAGCTGGTTCCGCTCGACGACCAGCCGCCTCCGCCGCAACCGATTCTGCCGCGCACGCGAACGGCGGAGCGCAAGAGCGCACCGGGTCAGGTCCGCGGTGCTGGCCGCCCGCCGCCGCCGCCACCGCTCGAAGATCTCGATCCACCGACGCTCAACGACAGCACTGCGAGTATGGCGGCGGCGATCGCCGCCGCGAATGCGACCGTACGGACCCCGATCATCATGGATTCGGGTCCGCAGATCCAGATCGAGCTCGAGCCCGACGAGGATGACGCGATCGAGCTGCCGCGCCGGTCCAACCGCGACACTGCGGTCGAGACCCCGACTGACGTACGCACGCAGAGCGATGGGGTCCCTGGCCAGATCGGTGCGAGCCACAGCGGTCGCGCCGGCGCTGATTCGATTCAGCCGCTGCCGCCACCCCCGCACCGCGGGACCGGAGATCGTGGCAACGCCGTGGGTGCCGCCACCTTGCCGCCCGCGCGTCCAATCGCCCGGCCACCCTCGCGTCAGGCGATCCCGGTGACGTCGCGTCCGCAGACGAACGACGAAGCGCGCACGCGTGGCGACAGCAATGCAGAAGACATGTACGCGCCGGTGCCGGTCGACCCGGCAGGCGATCGGTCGGGGCAGTACGCGCAGCACAAGCGCGTGAGCCAGCGTGTGTCGATCGAGGCCGTCAAGAGCACCAGCGATCGGTCCGGCGCCATTCCGTCGGGTCTCGCGCGTCCCGGTCGGTCGACGCAGTCACCCCCCCCCGGGTCCGGGGGCATCCCGCAGCAGTCGCCGCGCGATCCGAAGATCCAGACCCAGCCGCTTCACTCGCAGGCGAGCCGTACCCCCACGCCGGCGAGCGGTTCGGCGCGCATGGATGGTCGGCCCGCGAGGGCACGGACTCCGACGCCGGCACGAGTCTCCGCCTCCGGGCCGTCGCAGAGCCGCGCTCCCTCGAGCCAGAGTGGTGGCGTCGTGATGACGCGCCCCGCGGTGATCGTCGGCGCACCCGCGAAGACCGCGGCGCCCAAGGTCCGCAAGGCGCGCGAAGAAGAAGGCCGCGGGTTCGGTCAGGGCCTCATCTCCGAGAAATCCCTCGATGAGGTGATCCTCGCGTACCTGTCTGAAGACGCTGACGACAAGTGAGCCGGAGCGCTCGTTTGGCGAGCTCCAAGATCGTCGCTACGATTTCTTCATGACCGCTCACGTGAAGATGTACACGCGTAAGTGGTGTGGCTACTGCACCGCTGCGGAGCGCTTGCTCGAAGCCAAGGGAGTCGCCTACGAGCAGATCGACTGCACGGGCGACCACGCGACTCGCAAGTGGCTGCTCGAGACCACGGGGCGCTCGACCGTGCCGCAGATCTTCATCGCCGGCGCACCGATCGGTGGTTACGACGATCTGCGTGCGCTCGACCGCCGAGGCGAGCTCGACAAGATGCTGTGGGACGGCGCGCAGGCTTCTGCACGCAACGGCCGCTAGCGGCAATGCTGGTCAGTTAAGGTCGTTCGTGCACGTGGACGTGCACGTGTCACGTGCA
>JACCQV010000144.1 GCA_013813945.1 Deltaproteobacteria bacterium
GTCAGCATGGAGGCGGCCGCTTCGACGTCGCTCTGATCGATCGCGAGGCCCGACCCGAGGTCGACGGCGTCGACATCGTACGGATCGCTCTCGACGGCGCGATCCGCAGCGCCCCGGGCGCGAACGCGATCGCCCGCGGCGAGGTAGTCGCGCGCGGCGCGGAGGTAGCGCGAACACCGATCGGAGGGCGTCGATCCGAACGCGGCCATCAGCTCGGCCGTGCGTCCAGCCCCGGGGTGGTCGCCGGCGAGGTCCTGACGCTCGAGGAGCTTCTCGAGCAGCGGAACGTGCTTCGCCTCGATCGGTTGCGCGGCGGCAACAGCGGCAGCGAAGCAGGTCCGCGCCCGCTCCTCGTCGTGGAGCATCAGCAGGGCCATGTCGCCGAGCGCCTCGAACAGGCGCATCCGCTCCGCCGGCTCCTCGGTCGAGGTCGCCTGACGTGTCAGCAGATCGGCAGCGCGCGTGTGATCGCCTTGCTCCATCGCGATCTCGGCGAGCGCCTGCAGTGCCGGGGCGTAGTTCGGCTTGAGCTCGAGTGCGCGCGCGTACAGCGGCGGCGCATTCTCGGGCCGCAAGCTGCGGATCTCGGCGAGCGCCGAGTGATAGAGACCCTGCGCAACCTCGCTCGGGTAGCGGGCAGCGTCCTCGTGTGCCGCGAGGGGGGACAGGTGGAGCGCGGCTTCGCGCCAGCGCCGCGCCTTGTAGCGGTTCTCACCGAGAGCGAGCTTGATGAGCAGGTGCCCACGATGCAGGCGATCCGCGGCGACGAGCGTCTGATACGCATCCTCGTCGCGGCCCAGCTTCTCGTGTGCGTTCGCCATCCGGCGATGCAGGTCTGCAATCAAGGCGGCGGGCGCAGCCGAGAGCAGCTCGTCGCTGAGGACCTCGCGAAGGAACGCCTCGAGATCCGTCCAGCGCTCTGCGTCGGCGTAGAAGTCGGCGAGCGCGATGATCGCCGGGATGTGATCGGGGACGCAGCCGAGTGCCTCGAGCAGCCGGCGCTCGGCGGCAGGCTCCACACCGGCGGCGCGCGAGAGCGCCGCGAGCTGGGTCATGATCCGAGCCTTCTCGGGCGGCGTCAGCGATTCGTCTTCGAGCCGCTTCTCGAGCACGCGTGCTGCGGTCTCCGGATCGCCACCCTTCTCGACGAGGCCGGCGAGAGCCCACGTGGCGTCGGAGTGATACGGCCGCTGCGTCAGGACGCGCTCGTACGCGGCGCGCGCACCCGCGGTGTCCTGCACGCGGGACTGCAGCACGTCGCCGGCGGCCATCAGTGCCGCGATCCGGACGTCGTCGTCCTTCGCGCTGTCGGCTTCGCGCAGCTTGGCGTCGGCAAACGCACGCGGATCATCGTCGGGTGACGCGACGCTCGCGAGCACGGCCAATGCCGTCGGGTGCTCGGGCACGAGTGCGAGAGCTAAGTCGATCGCGGAGCGTGCGCCGGCGCGATCATCGAGCCGCTCGAGGCGGATCTGAGCGAGGCGGATGTGGAGCGCCGCGATGCCGCCGCGAGACGCCGTGACCTCGGGATCCGTGGTGGTCAGCGCATCGATGCGGCCCTCGAGGATCGCAGCAGCCTCGCGATCAGAGCCTGCCTTCAGGAGTGCGGTGACGAGCTGATCGGCGAGCGCCGGATCTTCGGGGGCGATCGTCCGAGCGTGGCGCAACGTCGCCGCGGCCTCCTCGGCGAGGCCGAGCCAGTCGAGCAGGACCTGGGCGCGGCGGGACAGGAGCTGGGCACGCAGCGCGGGATCGCGCTCGAGGGCCGCACGGCGCCGCAGCACATCGGCGAGGTCGTTCCACCGCGCGTTCGTGGTGTAGATCGCGTCGAGCGCGGCCCACGCTTCGACGTCATCGGGCCACGTCGCGACGATCTGGTTGTACGCGTCGAGCGCGCGATCCGGCAGCTCGAGATCATGGACATAGATCTGCGCGATCCGGCGCAGCGCATCGCGTGCTTCGGGGCTGCCCTCGGCAACCTCGCCGACACGCGCGAGCGTCTCGATCACCTTCGACCAGCGGGCAACGGAGACGTAGAGATCCGCGAGCTGGAACAGCACGGTCGTGTCGGTGGGCGCGAGCATCCGCAGGCGATCGAAGGCGTCGATCGCATCGTGCGGGCGCTGCAGCTTCTCGACGTACATCGATGCGAGCTCGCGCAACAGCTGCGGGCGCTCGGCCTCTGGCGCGGCAGTCCCGAGGCGCGGATCGGTCCGCTCCTCGAGCGAGGCGGCGAGCTCGACCCAGCGGCCTTCCGCTCGATACAGCTCCTCGATCCGCGCGCGCGCGACGGCCTCGTTCGGCAGCATGCCGAGGATCCGGCGCAGCTGTGCCTCTGCGTCGCGCGGCTTCTTCTGCTCGGTGCGAATCGTGGCGACCTCCATCAGGAGATCCGCGGCGGCGGCGGCGGTATCGGCGTTCTCTGCCATGCCCTCGTAGAGATCGGCGAGCCGGTCCCACGCCTTGTGCTCCTGCGCGATGCGATGGAGCCGCGCACGAACCTCGCCGTCACCACCAGGAGCGCGGCGCGCCTGGGCGAACGCGCGGGCGAGCGCATCGAACGCGCGAACGATGTCCTTGCCGCCGGTCTCCCAGACCTCGGCCGCGCGATACAGCCAGCGCAGCCGCGACGCCGCGTCGGTCACGGGCAAGCTCTCGAACGCGACCGCGAGCTCCTCCCACGGCGACTCGAACGCGCGGTTCGGCAACGTTGGCAGCGGAGCGCGGCGAACGGTCGCCTGCGCCTTGCGCATCGGCGGCGCACCCGGCAGTGGAGGCGCGTTCGTACCGGAGCGCGCGCGGGGAGGTGGAATGGGTGGGCCCTTGATCGCTGGCGGGCGCGCCGGTGGCAGTGGGGGGCGCGCGGCGCCAGCGGGAATTCGCGGCGGCGCGACGAGCATCTTCGAGAGCTCGCTCTGATCGAGCGCCATCGTGCGGTTCTCCTGCACGAAGTCGCCTTGTGTGTTGGCCCGCTTGGAGATCGCCAGCTCGATCTCGGTCAGGTCGAGGGGCTGCGTCGAATCACCGACGTTGAGGTTGGGCTCGGTGGTGTCGCCGATGCCGAGATCCGAATCGGCGAGCGGCTCCGTCTGCAGACGGCGCGGGATCGTCGGGCGGCCGGGCATCGCACGCGTTGCCAGCGCGACGGCCTCGGCGATCGCGGCCTCGGCTTGCACCGTTGCCGGCGGTGGCTCGGTGTGCGGCGTCTTGTCGGTGTCACGGTACTTGCCGATCACGCGCGCGAGCCGCCACAGGTGCGACGTGGTGTCGGCGTCGTCGGGCATCAGCAGCAGCGCGACGAGGTGGGTCCGGAACGCCCGCGGCGCATCCTTGAGTTGCTCCTCGATCACCGCCGCCTTGCGC